>CAZYHH010000017.1:0-20867 GCA_964647295.1 uncultured Pseudomonadales bacterium | reverse complement strand
TACTAGATGAGGTTTACAGGAGACTTTGTTTTGCTTCCGACAACTGGGCTGATATGAACATGGATAGAATGTTCGACAGGGTTCACGATATGAAAGACCTTATCGAGCGGGAATGGCAGGGGGAAGATAATAACTTTCAACAGCAAGACGTTGGGATAGATTACTAATGCACCCTAAATTTCACACAACAGATTTAACGCTAGTCGCAAAGACGCTAGACATTGCCAATGAGCATGGAATGGCGGCAGAAGTCATGTGGAGTGCGCTCACAATGGCGGCAGAAGCTAACGAGCATGGCCGCACTATGGAGCAAGTGCTTGACGCAGCATTAGGAGAATGGGATATTTAAATTTTAATATATGAAAACTATTAAGAAAGGCAAGGAAATCAAGCGCGTATCTAACGATAACGCTGCTGAATCGACCAAAAACGGGTGGAAATACTGCCCTAAATCAGAGTGGCGGGAAAAAGTCCGTGATATTAAGCCAAAGCAGGACAAAAAAAAGTTAAAAAAGAGAAAGAAAAAGGCTTGACCTGACCGTAAATATTATCTATCATAAGAGAATATGAATAACATAAACAAATTACAGAATGGTTCTTTATACAAGAACGTAATCAAAGGCCAAACCGAGCGAGTTGTTGGCCGCTTAAATTCCCAGCGCGTTTGGACTCAATTTCATAAGGAGTCAGTTGAGGCTACTCCAATTAAAGATTTAGAGATCGCCTCTCAAGCAGAGGTAGATAAATATCTGAAGTAATTTAAATTTCCTCACCCTTGGGATGCACAATATAGTTACTACCAATAATGCGTTGATTTTTGGTTGGGTTGGCGTGTCCATTGGGTAATAAATGTAACGCCGAAAAGGGTGAGGATTTAATTTTATGAAATTTAAAGAACTAAAATTCAGAAAACTCGACGAGCAGGGCGGGGTTCAAGCGTTCGCGGATTTCGACAACGGTTATACGGCTTCCGTGATTAGGCATCTTGGCAGTCATGGCTACGAGGATGGGCTATATGAGATAGCTCTTTTTCGCGGAGATGATCTTGTCCATGTCGATGAGTGGAGCGATCAAGTTAAGGGCTGGCTAACTCCCGAAGGGGTGGAGGATGCTCTCGCCTTTATCGAAAATATAAAAATTTAATTATGAAAAACATCGAACTAGAGAGTATGTCGGGAGATAAGGTGCTAGTTAATTGGGATAATGTTACCCACGTTACCATGCCAGAGAATTACCTCATGGGCCAAATTGGAGACATGGGGGGCGCGTTAGAGGTTCACTTTACTAATAAGCGCACTATTTATACTATTGAGACTATGGACAATATCAAAATGAAAACAATGGAATAAAATCGCAGAGCTTTATGAAACTAGACAAACTATACAAGCAAACAACAACGGGTGCTACCCAGACATGGGAGATTGAGGTGCGGGGTGATAAGTTCCGCACGATCTCTGGACAGTTGGAGGGCAAGAAGATTACAAACAAGTGGACTACCTGCAAGGGCAAGAATGTGGGGCGAGCAAATGAAACAACGCCCGAAGAACAGGCTTTTAAAGAGGCAGAAGCCAAGCATCAGAAGAAACGCGAGAGCGGATACACTCTTGACTTAAACAAGGTAGGCAAGAAGAAATTTTATGAGCCTATGCTCGCTAATAAATTTGCTGATAAAAATAGATACAAAGAGGTTGAAGAACTATTATCTACACCTCACCCTGACCGTGGTAGAGCCGTACTTTCACAACCCAAGCTCGACGGGATTCGGTGTATTGCAATGCGGGAGGGTTTGTTTACTCGCACTGGTAAGGAGATTGTTGCAGTACCGCACATCCATGAAGAACTAAAATCTTTCTTTGAGTTGTACCCCAATGCTGTTCTTGACGGCGAATTATACAATCATGCGTATAAGAATGATTTTAATAAAATTATTCACCTAGTCCGTAAGCAAAAACTCACAGAAGAACATCTCGCAGAAAGCAAAGAGATGATTCAGTATTACATTTATGATGTGCCAGTGATAGGGAATGGTGAGTGGGCTATGACCGAGAAGGATTTGCATTCAGACAGAATGAGTAAGCTGAATGAGGCTTTCCTTAACTTGCAGATTGCTACTTGGAAGCCTCAAGTCATGTGGAATCCTTTAGTGGTTGTTCAGACTACTGACGTTGAAGATATGACCCAGCTTGATGAGCTTTACGAGGATTATCTTGAAGAAGGTTTCGAGGGGCAGATGGTACGCATTGATGGCGCGTATGAGAATAAACGCTCAAGCCTACTTCTCAAGCGTAAAGAATTTATTGACGAAGAATATACCATTCTTGGTTATGAGGAGGGCGAGGGTAATCGCACCGGAACACTTAAACATTTAAAGTTTAAAAATAAAACAGGAAAAGAATTTAATTCAAATATCAAAGGCTCATTTAAATACCTTTCGGGCTTGTTTAATGACGCTGATAATTTGATTGGTAAGGAGGCTACAATCAAATACTTCAATCTCACGCCCGATGGTGTACCGAGGTTCCCTTATGTGACAGCAATTAGAGATTACGAATAAAACATGGAAACTATAATATCATTAACCATATTCACTGTACCATTTTTGTTATTGGTATCTGCACCGATTGTAGTAATACTACTCCTTGCAGATGTCTTATTAGCAGTCATGGAAGCAGCAGTAGAAAACAAAAAAATCAAACAATTATTTAATGTCTAAAGTAATACTTATATTAATCCCCCTAATGGTCGGTTGCGCCTCTACAAGAGACGCTACGCCACAAACCATCGACGAAATTATCCCCGATGAAATTGAACTCCACAACCTCCTACACATAGGAAATAATGTAGCGTATAAGAGCATCACTAAAGAGGATTATGAAATCAAAGAAAATTGTTAACAAAGAACATACATTAGGACTATTGCTAAACAAATATAAAAAGCAGCGCGAGGCAATGATTATCATGGATGATTATGATGGCGGTCAAGCCAGACAACTCGATGAAACAATTAAAGACTTAACAAGGAGTATCAACCAAGACAAATATAATAAAACATAAATATGAAAAAATTCTTTTTTCTTTATTACGGTATCCTCGCCGCCATTATCTTTACGTTGATGGCGTTCGGGGCTTTTGGCGATGAAGTTCTAACCCTAGATGAGCGCATTGTTGCTCTTACCTTGCTTGGTGAGGCGCGTGGAGAAGGCGTGGATGGTATGTTAGCTGTTGGGATGGTTGTGCAGCAAAGGTCTATCGAGAGAAAGAAGCGGCCAGCTACTATCTGCTTACAGCCCAAACAATTTTCTTGCTGGAACGGAATGGGTATTAGACAGGCCGAAAGGAAATGGTTTACTGAAGATAAAAAAGCAACAGCTTACGCTAGAGAATTGGCGCGTCGAATTGTGAAAGGCGAAGAACTTGACAGGTCTAAAGTTGGGTTTGCTAATCATTTTCATGCGATAGAGTGGGAGTATGTGGAGAATGAGGACGGAGAGAAGGAGAAGGTTCTCAAACTGCCTTATTGGGCGAAAGACCAGAACGCAACGAAAACCATAGGCAACCATATTTTTTACAAGCTGAAATGAAAAGATACGAAAGGAGCTTTATGAGTGAAGGGGAAATTGATTTTTATTGCAGGACTATTCTCGACAAGGTTGAAGTCCTAGACAGGGACACTGAAAGAGAACTCTCAAAATATATAGGTAAGAGGGGAAAGAGGGCGAAGGAGGCGAGGGAAAAACTCATAGCCTCCAACTTAAAGTTGGTTGTTAAAATAGCCAGAGAATACGTTGGCCTTGGCCTCGACCTACAAGACTTAATAAGTGAGGGCAACATAGGCTTAATGAAGGCAGTAGATAAATATAAACCTGCGAAGGGCGCAAAATTATCTTATTATGCTAGTTTCTGGATTAAACAAGGGATAATGAGGGCTTTATCAAATAAGGCCAGAACAATTCGCTTACCTGTTTGTGCAACTGCTGTTCAATTAAAAATTTTAAAGTTTAAAAAGAAATATGAAGCAGATAATGGTCAGCAGCCTGACCCCGCGCAAATAGCCAAGGAGTTGGGGGTTTCAAAACAAAGAGTGATTAATATCGAGGAGGGCGGCTCAATTACCCTTTCGCTCAATTCCCCCATCCAATCTCCCGACCTTTCTTCTCGCGAGCTTGGGGATACGGTTGAGGATGCTATAAATCAAGCACCCGATACGTTAGCTGAATTTATGAGTGACGTATCTCTTTTAAAAAAATTTATTAAAGAATTGCCCCGTAGAGAGCAAAAAATCATGGAATATAGATTTGGTATGCACGGAGGTAAGCCTAAAACATTAGAAAAAATAGGTAATCAGTTTAGAATTAGTAGGGAAAGAGTAAGACAATTAGAGTGGAAAGCGATGAAAAAGTTAAGAATGTTATTTACAAGAGAATTAAGGATTAGAAATGGATATTGAAGATACTGAAAAAGACGTACTAATTGACAGCTTGGTGAGGTCGAAGGATTGCATCAACGCTATGGCCGAGCAATCTGCTATTGCCATAAACCACATGAAGGCGACAAAAACACTGGACATACCAGACGCTTATTTGAACAAAGCTAGGGAGGAGGCAGAGTTGATGGATCAGATTTTAGATAGAATAGAGGAGGCGTTGGTGATTCTTGAAAAAAAACCTTGACTCAACAGTAAACTTCCCCCATAATAGGGAAAGTTACAACATAAACATTTAAAACCTACTAAATGAAACCTAAAGAAATCAATCCTCAGACCGTTCAATCGAGCGGCGTACAAAAATCCACCAAGTTCGGCATCAAGTCCTCTGGCTTGCACCACATCCTTGGCATCCTCCGTAATCAACTTTATTCCGATAAGGTTCTAGCGGTCATTCGCGAATATACTTGCAATGCAGTTGACGCACACACTATGGCTTGTTGCCCTGACCGTCCTATCGAAGTGACTTTCGCTACTCGTATGCAACCCACATTTAAGGTGAGGGACTACGGTACTGCATTAACTGAGGACGATATTGAGAACGTGTACGCTTTCTATGGCGAGTCCACCAAGCGTAATACCAACGATCAAATTGGTATGCTGGGTATCGGTTCCAAGTCTGCCTTTGCTTACGGTGATAATTTTGTAATCAACTCCTTCATTGACGGTAAGAAGCATACTTACAACGCATACATCGACCCATCTCAAATTGGTCAGATTTCTAAATTGAGCGAAGAAGATACTGATGAAGAAAACGGTATCGAGATTGTTGTCCCCGTTAAAGAAGATGACGTTGAAGAATTTGTCAAGAAGGGCAAAAAACTTTTCGAGTGGTTCAATGTTCGCCCTATTGTCAAGGGTACATCTCAATTTGAATACAGTGATGATAAGATTCTATTCAGTGGCAATGGTTGGAAATGGATCGACTGTACCCTAGATAGATATGACCGTAACAATAGCCTTACGGTTGTTATGGGAAACATTGGCTACCCCGTTGACACTGGAGATTTAAATCTCTCCTACGAGGACAAGTATCGGGACTTACTTACCGACAACCTCGTACTTGAAATGCCTATTGGTGATTTAGAAATCTCTGCTTCTCGCGAGAAACTTCAGTTCACCGACTTCACCAAGAAGAAGCTAAAAGAAACCCTTGTGCGTGTGCAGAAGGAGCTTTCCGAAGCGGTGAGTAAAGAATTTAGTGGTGCAGATAGTTTATTCGCTGCGAAATGTCTTTATGGTAGCGTGTTCCGTACTGATTCGGGGCTGTACGCACTCAAAGATATTGTAAAGGAAAACCTCAAGTGGAAGGGTCAGGTTGTTGACGGTTCCAACTTCTCCACCTATCAAACTCACGGTGCGGAGTTGAGGCAATTCAAAAAGACTTATAGGAGCAACAAGTATCGCCCAGATGAGTGCCACAACATTAATTGTGAGCGCGGCACAATCGTTATAGAGAACGACTTGGGGCATCGTAGAGGTTTGATGGGTAGAGTTCTTGGCCCGATTCTGGAAGAAGGTCAAATGCCCTTCCTGCTGGACTTCAAGAGCTATTACGATGATGATACCAAGAAGAATGTGTCTAGTGCCGCTGTCAAGAAGCAATGGCTTAAAGATAGTAAGTTCGATGGTGAATTGATTAAGTTGTCGGACTTGCCCCAACGTAAGTTGAGTGAGTTCGCTGGCTATGCTCCTGCAAGTGCTGGTTCAAGTGGCGATTACTCCAAAAACGCAAAGCACTCTGCTAAATGTTTTGAGTTCGACTTTGACTTCAAGGGGAGCAGTTGGCACGTTAAAAAATCAGACTTCTTTAAGGTTGCCGAGGTGGATGTGGAGAATGATAGCGGCGTGTACGTTATTATCGACAAATTCCAAATTGAAGGAGTTAATGATTACTCAATGATTGAGCCAAGGCGTATTAGTAGCCTCAAAGAATCTTTTGAAGCGGTTAAGATTCCTTTCCCGAAAAAGGTTCATGCTTTCAAGGTCGGTCAGCGGAGCAAGATTGAAGGCAAGGACGGTTGGGTTTCTCTTAACCAGTGGGTTAAGCAGACGCTTGAAGATACAATCGAGAAGAACGACTTGCACCAAGCATGGTTGAATATGCAGAAGATTGATGCCCTACGCAAAGAGCCATACGAAGGCGAGCGTTACTACAACTTTGATTGTGGCAATGTTATTGATGGGCTACGCAAGTTAAAACTTGTCGATGGTAGCGGGACTTGTTCAGACTTCCGACTGAAGTATTCTGAAATGGCGGGTAGTGATTTGAACCGCAAGAAAATTAGCGCGATTAATGCGATTGCTTCTGATTGGAATGTTGAGTTCTCTTGCCCGAAGGGTGTGACTCCTACCCATGATTTAAGCAAGGCACTTGAAGCAGTTAAGGAAAAGTATTCCATGCTGGGGTTGGTTGGTCGTAGCGTTTTCAGTTACGAGGACAGTGCCAAAACTAATGAGATACTCTCTAATTACATAAATGTTATTGATTTGTGTAATGGATAAGACTTGAGGCATACGGTTCAGTAGGTTGTCCGTGTGTCTCTTGAGGTATCCTCCCTCCGCGATTGGAGGGGGGATGCCTTTAACCAGATGAGGATATATTAAAGTTTATTTATCCTTTCCTTCTCTACGAGAAGAAAAAATTTAAATTATATTATGAAAGAAAATAACGATAAACCAAACGAAGAACCAAAGACTATTGCGGAGAAGGTGATTCAAAATATCAATGACCTCCCCTCAGATGAGGAAGCAAGCGAGGAGCAAGAGCCAGAAAAGAGCTACTCAGAGAAGAAGCATGAGGAAAGGCTTGAGAAACTTGATGCTCAATACTACGACACAACTGATAAAGGCTCTCAGAAAGTTGAGGAAGATAACGTGATTAGGCTCGCCTATGACCATATCGAGAATAAACCAAAGTTTGATAACCAAGAAGCAGCAAATTGGGCAATAAGAGTTTACAATGACGGCATGAAAGAGGTAGATCGCTCCATGAAGCACTATGAATTTGTTATTGCAGACGGCCTTGCTGAAACGGTTCAAAAATTAACGGGTAAAGAATTATACAGGCCAACCGATGAGCAAATTATCAGATATATTGCTGGCGTTATCATAGAAGTCTCTGAAGAAGCAGACCCAGAAGAATCTAATGATGATGATACCATACCTGTTTACATTAAGACAGAAGCAGAGCTAAACCCAGAAGAACTAGAGCAATGGGAGAAGCAAAAGCCAGAGGGCTTTGGGATCACTGATGAGAAAGACACTCAGAAATATCTTGACGAGGATGGAAATTTAGTTTAGAATTAGAAAAGAGTTAAGAAACACGAAACATAGACATGATACCATATATACTAACCGAGCAATCCCTGACAGTAGTAATAGAGGGAAAAGCTCACACAATGAACAACGACCATCCCGCTTGGGAGCAAGCTAAACAAGCTCTCTCCTCTCAGGAGTGGGATCGGTTGGAAGGCTTGTTCGATGTCGAATCCGCTGTTCAAGATTATCTTGACGAGGATGCTTCAATCGAAGTCAAGGATGGTGCTGTATTCTATCGGGGTGAATCTGTTCATAACCAAGTGGTTGAACGCATCCTCGATTTCATGCGCCAAGACCTACCGTACCAACCTCTTGTCAAATTTCTTGGCAAGTTGATGGATAACCCCTCACGCCGCGCAACGGACGAGCTATACGCTTTCTTGGAGCATAAGAATATGCCCTTGACCCCCGAAGGCAATTTCCTTGCCTACAAGGGTGTGAACGATGACTTCACCGATAAATATACTGGCAAGTTCAGTAACGCTGTTGGTCAAGTTCTTGAGATGCGCCGAAACGGTGTGTGTGACGATGCTAACATGGGTTGCTCAAGCGGTTTCCATGCTGGTTCCTACGAGTACGCCAAAGGCTATGCCAGTGGCGGTGGAAACCTCATGGTTGTCGAGATTGACCCCTCTGACGTTGTGAGTGTGCCTTTTGATTGTGATTGTCAGAAGTTGCGTACCGCAAAGTATAAGGTAGTGGCTCATTACGAGACTATTGATGCCCCGCCTTTAGAGCATGACCTCTATGACTCTGGCTACGATGTAGACTACGACGATGATGAAGATTATCGTGACGAGGAGAATGAGTCATGGTTCGCTGGGTACAAACAAGCCCAAGAGGACATGAAGAATATGCTTAAAAACAATTAAGTAGCAACGGGAGCGGTTGAGGCTTACTACTTCCTCCTTGGCCGCTCCCCCTTTCTAATTTATATTAAAACTTATTTAAAATGCCCTTCAAAGCGAAACCAGTTGTGACCGTAGGAAAAAACGATTGGGCCGTGCGCGTACCTCGTCCACCTAAACACGCCACACACGCCCGTCTAACGCTCCGAGATGAACATACGGAGAACGGCAAGGCAAAGCAATCAACTCTCCCCATACAGGATTTTGGGTGCTTTAAAGGGGTCGCTGGTACTTTTAGTTACTTGAGAATGGATAATAAAGGCAAGATTAGTCAAGAATATGATGGGCAATGGCAATGGGATGGATGGGAAGTAGAAGGAATTAAGGAGCTAGAAAATCATGGATAAAAATTCAATACATCCTAGCGCACAAGAAGTGGCTAAAATGGTGCTGGATAGATATAAGAATACTCAATTTAATTTAGCTTCTGATGCGGGTCGAGATATGATCGCAGAGGAGATTGGGGATGAGGTGAACCACTGGATTCGTAACCTCTGGAAAGAGGATGTCGGCGGCAAATATCAGCCAAAAAATAGTGGAAAAAAATACCCCAATATCACATAATATGTTAGATTTACGGACTACAAGCCAAGGGAGAGCCTTGGATGGGTTAGGCAGCTACGAGTCCCTCCCTCGATATGCCAGAACTGTGTTGAACACCGTAATCCCGAACTGCGTTAGATGGACTAGAGGGCGGCGAGAATCCGTCACACCCTTCTTACTGCAAAAGTCTTTGCTTGTTGTGGCTTTGCGGATTCTGGGGTTCATTGAACACCATCTATCGCGGTTCATTTCTTTTTACACACCCTTTCGTGCCTGAGAACTCCTATTATTCATATATAAACAGCAACTTATTCATATACAAACCAACCACAATATGAAAGAAACCAGACAAAATGAAGCCACTTGTATTAACTTATTTTGCCGCACCAATTATTGCTAGTGGTAATGACTATGGAACAATAGAAAGTCTATTTTGTTTATTATTCTTTGGTTTATTGATGTTATACTGGCATATTAAGGCACAAGAAGAAGATTAATAGCAAGTGTATTGAAGTGGGTTATAGTGTGTTAAGGTGTGGCACATTTATTTATATTTAAATATAACCCCTTTCTCATCTTTCTTTTATACTAATGTCAATATAAATTTTTCCAAATTAAGAATAATAATGCTGCTATTGATGCAATAAAAGCAATAAAATCAATCATAATAATTTATTTATATTAATATAATTTAGCCTCCATCAGATAGCAAGCCAAATATAGTCAGAGCCGCCGATTTATTAAAGTTTAAATATAATATATATTAAAATTTTTTTATGCGGCCCAGCCTCCACCATTTTCGGCTCTAAATATAACCTTGTCTAGCCTGACGGCCAAATATATTGGCCTTGTCCATTTAAAAAGCGAAAATAATTACAAATAAATATAGCCCAAATAATGCAGCCTCGGCCCCCTAATAAAGAATATAAATAGCAATAAAATAGTGCCGAAAAGAATGTTACTTTTAAATATATTTAAGTTTTTTTAAATCTTTTTAGCCCTCATAAAGATTATTACAATCATTTGCGCTTATATTAAAGTTTTTTTATATGCTTGACTGCCCCGTAATTTTTTGCGATAATTAGGAATGGCTAGAAAGAAAGGAAGTGGACGAACAAAAGGAGCGACATCATGTGTGCGCGTCTCTCTTAAAGACCTATGTAACGTCCTACAATCAGAGGAGGCAACAGTCGTGGTGAGTCGCCGCTGGGCCTTGCAAGTGGGTATCAATGCTCGTTATGAGATTACTGATATGGACTGCAAGCCTATGTATGCAGACACCAAGACCATCGAGGCACTCGGTTCAGCAGTAGACTTGAACATTGAGGGTGATATAGAACTGAAGGTCACTACTGATCTTACAGAGGAGATGCAAGAAGAAGTTCTTGACTGGTAAGTAAAATTAGTTTAGTATTAAGAAACAACCTATGAAAACAGAATACTTTGAGGGAATCGTCGGGCAAGACCGAGCAAAAAAGAAACTAAAGTTCTTATGTGATGGACAGAAAGAGTCGGGTATATGCCCTACCATGATGTTCGTCGCACCGAAGGGGTGTGGTAAAACCACGCTCGCTAAAGCAGTCGGTACAAAGCTGATTAACCGTATCGAGAATGTCGGGAAGGCAAAGACGTTCCTTGAGATTAATTGTTCTACTCTCAAGAGTCTGAAGCAATTCTTCAATCAGATTGTCATTCCGCATATTCATGGTAAAGAATGTACTGTTCTTTTCGATGAGGCATCTGAACTGCCCAAGGATTTGACGATGGCACTACTTACCATCCTTAACCCCAACCCAGATAATCGTACCACGTTTTCGTATGAAGATTATACTGTTGATTTTGACTTCCGTATGCAATCGTTTATGTTTGCCACTACTGAAGCTCAACAGATTTTCCATGCGCTCATGGATCGTTGTGAGCGGGTTGATCTGGAGGAGTATTCCTACGGTGAGTTGGCAGAGATTGTGTCTCGCAACTTGCAGGGTGCGAAGTGGGAGAAGGGTGTGCTAGAGGAAATCTCTACGGTACTGCGAGGCAATGCCCGTGCGGCCCAAAAGATTGCCAACCATATCAAAGTATATCTCACAAGAGAGAAGCGCAAGAATTTCACCAAGAAGGATTGGAAAGTGCTTGTGGATGCTCTTGGCATACTCCCTCTCGGACTGTCTCCCATTGAGGTGCAAGTGCTTACTATTCTCCGCGCTCAAAAAGAATGTAGCTTGACTAAAATCTCTGCAAAGACGGGGCTTACCAAGTCGTGCATCCAGCGTGACTTTGAGTTGTACCTTCAGAAGCATGACCTTATGGAAATCTCCACCACTGGTCGCGCACTCACCAAAAAGGGCCAAGATTACCTCAAGGCACTCGATGAAAACGCTTGATCGAATAGCGAAACTTGAGTATGATAAACTAGAAATAGAGTGTCTTACCAAGGTCGGGGAAGAAGAATGGCACGGGGAAACCAAGTGTGGACTCTACATCGCCGTATCAAATAAAGGTAAAATAATAACAATATCATCTTCTGAAACACTATATGAATTAGGACAAGAATATTCAATAGTAGCTCGATCAAAAGAAGAAATAAATATATATCAAATAATTGATTTTTTTAATTGGCAAATAGATAAAGATCAAATAATAAATTTTTGATTTTGAATATGAAATAAATAAGAAATAAATAAACGACAAATAATATGTTGACAAATAAACAAATAACTGCTCGCCGCCAGCGCCGTAAGGATAGGAGGATGCTGTCTATGTTCTTATTGAGATTCCGTCGCAGTAAAAAAGGATTGCCAGAAGAGGCTGAAAACTGAGGGTTGGCACGAAATCTGCAGCCGCCGCCGTGCCAAGTCTGTTTTTACGGGGTGAAATGATTTTCTTTATTGGTAGGACTGTATTTGTCCCACCCCATGTGTTATAGTATGTCTATGATAATTAAGATTGAAGCGATCAAGCCACTAGCAAGCCAGAGGACAAAGAACCGCATTCGGGAGAATGGGCCGTGGTTCAACCTAGAGCGCAAGCATACAGACGAAGAGCTAGGCACGGGCCAGAAGGCTATCGGGTTTGGTTTGCAGAGTTGGCTATTGCGTGGCAACGATTGGCTAGGCTGGTTGCCCATTAGTGAATTTAGAGTCGTTGACATGAAAGAAAATGATTGACATGACCGTAAGACTTTGATAAACTTAAAGAACATTAGAGATTAACAACTAACCAAGAAAGAAAAAACCTACTATGGCTATTGCAGCATCCCAAAAAATCGACACCGGCTACGACTTCACCGCACGCCAAGTGTCAGTACCTCACCCCGTTACTGGTAAGAAGTCGGGCTTTTATATGAACATCCGAGAGGACAACAACGAGGTTGTTGGCTGGACTTCAGAGCGTTACGGATTAGTCCAACACCGTGACGTGATCGGCTTCGCGGATAACGCTTTCGCGAAACGTAACATCGCCACCGAGCGCAGGGTGATTGTTACTGATGGCGGCGCAAAGATGCGCGCTCAGTACGATTTGATCGGCGACCAGTTCGAGGCCAAGATTCCAGAGGTCGGCGATGTCGTTGGGTATCGCTTAACCGCGCAGAACTCCCTTGACCGCTCTTTGCGTATTGCTTATGAGTTGGGTATCCTTCGCCGTGTTTGCACCAATGGCATGAACACCTTGGAGGCTGATGTTTCCATGACCAAGAAGCATGGTAAGAACGTAGACCTCAGCGAGATTCTTTCTCCGCTCTCTCTCGACGCTGCGCTTGCCAAGTTCAAGAACAGCTTGGGCGTGTATGGTGAACTTGCCAAGACTGAGGTATCTCAGGAGCAGGGCTTGACCATCCTTCAGAACCTCGCCAACGTCAAAGTGTTTTCCGAAAAGGTTCGCGAGTCCATCGCGCAGATTTGGAATAACCCTTCCCATGAGGAGGACAAGGCTCGCAACCTTTACAACCTCAACAACGCCGTGACTCAACACCTCACGCATGACGTTGCGGGTGAGCGTTTCGAGTATGCCAACCGCGTGACCAGCAACGTGCTGAAGCGTTTCGGTGCTGCGGCTCGGAGTGGTTCGCGTCTGGAAAAACTCTGGACTCCTGCCAAGACTCAAGCTGTTACAATAAGCAACAATTAACATAACACGGGGGGGCGGGGTTTTTGTTCTTTTCCCCTGCTCCCCCTCCTTTAAAGGATTTCATTTAAGCCTTGTTTTTTAGGCTTGACATCGCGGCGGCAGCCGCCAGCGTGCCAAGTCAAGGAAAAAAAGTTATTCACACTATTAACAATCGCTTGACAAGGGGGCGTTTATGTGTTAGATTATAACAATGAACCGACGAAGAAACAAAAAAGCCCACCCACGCGCTAGGGTTAACCCAGAAGGGTTAATGCACAGCGCAACGCGTGAACATCGCGTGAAGAAGGGCAAAGGGTCTTTTCGCCGCAGAAAAAAACACAACAAAAGGCTTGACTACTAGCCCCAATTTGATATACTCACTCTTATGTTGAAACTAGCAATCGAAAACTGTGGAACCCAACTCGCCCTCTACTTAACAGGCGACAACAAACAAGAAATTGAAGAACGCTTTTATTCTTTATGGAATCACGGCGCGACAAGCGGCGAGCTTCATTGGATATTTGATGAAAACAACTTGAATCCAGATGGCGAAATGCGAGCGTATATCTGGACAAAGCCCGAACGATTGGAAAAGGCTATTGTCAACGCAATGCTTTTCAAGCTACTGAATGAGGGGGAAGAAAGTAATTGTTTTAAGGGGTGCAAAGGTGGCGCGATGCCCTACGCCAAAGCACAGGCGCAAGAGTTTATAAAGTCGATTGAAGGCGTGAAAAACTGGTGGAGGTATCAAGCCGAAGCGGAAGTTTTTGAGCTTGGGGAGATTTGCGCGGAAAACCTAGACGGGCCAAACAAGCAAACGGATTGGAACACATCGCACACGTTATTTATCAACACTTGGAAAGATTAGCATTGACAAACCCGTAAACATTAGCTATTATATAAAAACAACCTATGGAAAACCTACTCAAGTTTGGCGACCCGAACGCCAAGTTAAAAAAGCTTATTCGGAAAATGGGCCTCACGCTCAAAACCTTCACACTCCCTGCGGGATGGTCTTGCCCTGCGGCAAAAGACTGTTTATCAAAAGCGGATAGGGTAACGGGCAAAGTCTCGGACGGGCCTGACACGGAGTTTAGATGTTTTATGGCTAGTGCGGAAGCGCGTTCGCCATCTTTACGCAATCTCGTTTGGCATAATTTTGAATTGGTCAAGCAGACGTTAGGCCGTGGCGTTGATGCCTTGGCGGATCTCATTTGCGAATCACTTCCAAAGAAGTTTGACATAATGCGCGTCCACGTTGGCGGCGATTACTTCAGCAAAAAGTATTTGCAAGCGTGGATTGAAGTTGCCAAGCGCAACCCCGACAAGGTGTTTTACTCTTACTCCAAGAGCTTGCATTTCTTCAAAGAGTTTGCCCTTCCAGAAAATTTAGTTTTAACTGCTTCCCGTGGTGGTAAGCACGACGAGCTAATTGATTTGCACGGATGGAAAGAAGCTCTCGTTGTTTATAGCGAGCAAGAGGCAATCGACAAAGGTTTAGAGATAGACCACGACGACACGCACGCTGCGTTTGGCAAGGAGAATTTCGCTTTGCTAATTCACGGCACACAACCAAAGGGCAGCTTTGCAAGTCAAGCATTGTCAGCAATCAAAAAAGCAGCGAAGGGGGTAGTATGAGCGAAGCCCTCGTTGCTGTTATAATATTCACCGCATTAATTATTTATTGGGCCACGCAAGACGAATAAAGAAAATGAAATTCTAAAATAGTTAATACGCAATACACCCCTTTTAATAGTAACAAGCAAGGACACAGGCTTATGTAAAAAGAATCTCACAATCATTCAGTATTTTAGGCTTGACAGGCGGGCGGCAGCCGCCAGCGTGCCAACACTGTTTTTGTGGGGTCAAACGAGTTTCTTAAAATCAACGAATTTCACATCGGAGAAATCACCCCTTTTTACGAAACTTGATTATGACTTTCAACCGTTGTCGATCAAAAAACCCCTATAATGAGCGACAAAACAGTTTGTCAATCATTTGTGAGCGGCAAACAATTAGGCTAATTAAATGCGATTAATTAAGGTAATTAAAAAAAATGAAAAAACCGCTTGACAGATAGGCTTTTGTGTGTTACATTATAACAATGATGAACGAGTTAGAACAATTCAAAGAGGAGACGGCCTTCCGTCTATTCGGACGCAGCCGCAGTCTTGCCATCGCTGGCGGTCAGTGCGTAAAGTGCGGCTTCCCGCACAACCTTCGGAGCGACTTCCGTGATGCGCTCTCCTATAAGGAGTACGGCATCTCTGGCCTATGCCAAGGCTGCCAAGACGGCATCTTCGGTGTGTCCGAGGAGGACGAAGATGGGAAGAAAGAAGTGCTTGACATAGTGCATCCAATTATGGGAGAATAGGCGCATGACAGTTAAAGAATCAATCAAGTTATTCAAGCGCGAAGTATATCGCAACCTTCGCTACCGTGACGAACACGTTTACTCCGTGCGTAAGGATGGCCTTGTTGAGGGTACTGCTCTGTGTGTCGTGATGGATGGCACTACCAAGTACCCTGTAAAATTTGCTGTGGGTGACAAAGGCTGTCAACGTGTGCGTGATGAAGAGCGTAAGAATGTTCACGCTGTGATTCGTGGTTGCATGGTCAATGCTGTGTGGCGTTACGACGACATGGACGCGTTTGAATTGGGCTGGGCCAATGATGCAGCCAAGGAAATGAAGCAGCGTGAGATGGATGAGCGTGATGGTTATGAGTGGATGGAAGTTACTTACAACCCTTACAAGTATCGCACCTTCGTGAGTATCGACACCAATCCATTTAGGTCAGTAGAGAATGTTATTGAACCAATCTTTACCGCTCGCAAGGTGATTGTCATGGACAAGGTGTGGGCGCAAGTTCCAACGAAAGAAACCCAAGAAAGTAATTGACACAGCCGTAAATGCTAGTTATAATTATAAAAGATTAAACAAACAACCAATGAAAACCTACAAAACATATCAAGCTCGTAATGCGGTCAAGGCCGCGTTAGTCACCAACTACATCAAAGCTGGCAAGAAGGCAGGACTGTCTCACGCCAAGCTCAAGGCCGAGGCTTATCGGCTTTACAACATTAAGGCTGGTCGCCCCATCCTTACAACTCACTTCTCAAGTCAAGGTCTCTAGGATGCAAGTCTACGACTCTCCAGAGGCCATTAACAACTTCCGCCTTCGCGCTCTGCGCGGGGCGTTGAAGTTGGAGATTTTGGGAATGAAACGTCGGGGCCGTTCCGCTTACTCTCTCGCTAAAGAGGAGTTCGGCTTTAAAGGTAATAAACAAAAAGTTTTAGAGCAATTAGAAGCTAAATTAAATGAAAGCTAAAATTGAAATTGAATTAGGCAACGATGCGTTCGGTGACACTCCTGCGGAGCGTTTGTTTGAAATGCAAAACGTCATGGAACGCCTCGTCGATAGGGCGGGGCAAATCATGGCAGTCGATGCGGGTGACTTTGTTACCGCTCAAGATGTAAACGGCAACACTGTTGCGAGAATGGATATTGTCGATGAGTAGCGTTCCTGACTTTGCTATCCTACAAAATAGCAGAACCAAATACACTTCTATTTGGGTAAAAGAAAAAGGCGAGTGGACTGACGCGCAGCCAGAAGAATATGAAATTCTTGCCATGCTCGCAAAAACCCTTCGCGTAACTGATGATCCGTCTAGCGTTGTCAAGATGATGGCAGATGAAGCTCGCAGGATAGACGACGAAACGAATTCAGAATAGCACTGTATATCAGTGTTGGCACGCGGGCTGCAGCCGCCAGCATGCCAAGTCAAGGAAAACTTTTTTCAAAAAACCGCTTGACAAGTGGCGTTTTGTGTGCTATATTACTCTCATGATTAAGAACGTTACAACCAAAGCCCGCAACATCATTACCGTAAACAATGAAGACTCTCCCGAACCTTTCGCAGTCGTTCAGCATATTATCCTCCGCAATGGCTGGGAGTATTACTTGGAAGAAACTGACAATGATGGCGTGGCGTTTGGTTTTGTCATGGGCTTAGAGAATGAGTGGGGGAGCGTTTATATGCCAGAGATTGAACCTTACATTGCAAGCATTGTTAGGGGGGAAGAATTAAACCATATCATGTCACCCTTCGGTTACATCTGGGAGGATGAGAAAGAATTGCACGACGCTTGTGAATAACTTTCCCCTTGACAGGAAGCATTTTTTGAGCTATATTATATGCAGATGACACAGAAAACCTACATCATAGCAAAAGAGAATGACTCTCGCCCCTATCGTCAAGTAGTATTAGAAGGCACACCGGAGAAAGTAAAGCAAGACTGGATGCGGTGGCATCCGAGGGGCAGAGTGTTAAGGATAGTCAAAGAGGATAAAACTTGGTGGCTAGTTAAAGCTCCGATGATCCAGCACGGAGATTGAATTTATGAACATACATATAGAAAGATACATAGAAGAGCAAGGCTACGAGCCTATAGGAGAAGACCTGTTTGAATGTCCCGGTGGTCACGTATGGCACATCGATGACATCGAGATGGAGTATCACGAAGACAAGAACCCTGATAGATAAGAATATGATCAGCAACAAACAACCTATAATTGAACTAGACGAAGACGGCAAGTTCATGACTATTGACGGAGTACTTCACTCTGTAATCTATCATCATTCGTTTGATGATTTCGGCGCGACCATAGACACCTTTAGGGTGATGAACTATGCGAGTGATGTAAAAGAGATTTACTCTTTTGATGAGTGCGAGACATTCACCTTTGACAATGGAGAATAGAATGAGAGAATATCCTTTGACATTCGAAACGTTTAAACGACAAGTCAATTACGCCGTGCAACGCAGGCTCGGGTGTAGCATTTACGATTTGCCCGATAGTATTGATTTCAATGATTATTGGCATGATGATTGTGAGAAGCATGCGGACGATTTCTGGAATGGCGTCGAGGCGGCGACAGAGGACGTGCTTAACGATAACGGTTTTGAACTTAGCCCATATTAAAAATGAGGTTTTCTATATTTGCCAATGGGGCGCTATATGAATCTGATTTTGTTAATGCCGGGGAAGCTATCGACCGAGCTCAAGAGCTAAGCAAAGATTATGAGTTTCTTACCGTAGTGAATAATGAGACCCGAAGAATTTACTGGGTCTCTGATTTTCACGTGCAAACTTATTTGGTGAAAGAAAAGGATTTCGTTTAAGCCTTGTTTTTACGGGTTGGCACGCTGGCGGCTGCAGTTAGCATGCCAAAACTTTTTTAAAAAAACCCCTTGACAGATCGCCTTTTGTGTGGTATACTATGGTATGAAAGATAAGAAAAACACTTACAACGTGGAGTTCACAACAGCATTTGTTGGTTCTCGTTATGTCAACATCGTCCTTGAAGCAAAGGACGAAAAACAAGCTGAATGGGTTGCTCGCAACCTTTGCCGTTTCGGTTATATTAGCAACACCACTAAAACCGATGAGGTTGCTGCTTTTACTGAAGAAACTCACGCTTTTGCTTACGACAAAGATTATGAAGTTTATTCATAAAAAAGTTTAAGAAATCGCTTGACAGATCGCCTTTTATGTGCTATATTATACCTAATGAAAGTCAAAGAACAAAACACAGTAGCCACCACCACAGAGATGAACCTTGCTGCTGCCAAGTGTGTAGAAAGCTTCCCAAAGGCTTGCTTACTTTTCAGGATGTTAGAACACGCCAACAACAGAGGCACAGGAGAGCATCAGTATGACATTCTAGAAAAACACTTTAATGAGAAAGAAAGTCTTTACTAGGACAGCGGATGTCCCACCCTGTATGCTATACTAAACACAGTTAAATGATTATGAAAGAACTAACAGTAGAACAAGAAGCCCAACTCTTACTAAACCAAGAGGTCGAGGTATTAAGCACGCGCATCTCTTTCTTTTACAAGAAGCGTGGAATCGTTGAGGCTATCATGGCAGATGGTCGCACGTTAGACATTAAGATGTCTGATGGCAAGAACGTCTTTCTTGATGTCACCTTTGTGGGTGAGATTCAAGAGCGTACACAGTTCGCCAAGACAGAGCAAAGCCTTGGCCCTGATGCTAACAGTGTCCTACCACACAACAGGCTTTAGTATGGAATTATTCCCTTTAGTTATTGTTATGGCGTGCATGTGTAGCGTGTGCATCATAATGGACTGGTAAAAGGATCTCATTTAAGCCTTGTATTACAGGGCTGGCACGCTGGCTGCAGCCGCCGCCGTGCCAAGTGCATTGTGAATAACTTTCTTTAGAAAACCCCTTGACAGATGCCCCTTTGTGTGTTATATTCTTACCAATGAACAACGAAAAGAAACCTACTTACACCCTCTGGAACGGCAGCCACATGGTCGCCACCTACCCCCACACCCGCCAAGGCATGGACGCTGCTATGGAGAAGGCCCACGGCTTATATGTGGGTGGCTATGGTACGCTCACCCTATATTCTAGCAGGGACGACCTAGTGTGGAAGTCTACCTCATGGGAGGATGACGTAGAGGATACCATGACTGACGTGGAGGCTGATGCTGATGCCCTTGCCTCTGCTGGGTATGGTACTGATGAGGATTATGGGTACTATGGTGAATAACTTTACCCTTGACAATTAACCTTTTATGAGCTATATTACTCTTATGAATGACAACCTAATGGACATGATTCGGGTATCCTGCGACGAGTGTGTGTGTGATGACGACATCGCTCGCATGGAGTATGAGCGTGGTGAGCGTGAGCGTGAGGAGCGGGAGCGTCAAGAGCATTGGGACGCCTTAGAGGCACAGCATGGCCCATTGCACTTTCGTAATGGACGCTTTGAGTATGCCGAGTATGAGGGCATGGCTTGGAAGGATTAAACAACAAGGGCTTGCGTGGTAGCCTATGATATCACGCCCTTACTATATCATTATGATTGAATTAGGTATGGAGGTTATGAACCTCAACGGCTACCTCGGTGTGGTCGCTGGTTCTCCCCGCAACGGCAAGTGGCTTGTTATCGATGGTAACAAGATCCGCCGTGTGCGTGAGGAGGACATGAGGGAGTATGACCATGAGTACGCGCGTGAGGTGTGCGGCCCATGGGATCACACCCCCTCATCCCTCGAACCCCAAGACTAGGGGCAAGCGGCGAAAGCCGCCCTTTAAAGGATCGCGTTTCACCCCACAAAAACAGGGGTGGCACGCGGGCTGCAGCCGCCCCGATGCCAAGTGTCAAGGGGATTTTTTTTCAACTTTCTTTTCGGTAGGACTACGGATGTCCCACCCTATGTGCTATATTATACGTATGTTAAACAAGATAGAAAGCATATTCACAGTAACATTCACCAACGACAGCACCGTGTTCATTAAGGCAAGGGATAGGGGACACGCGCGCCGCATCGTGGAGCGGAACGGTAGCACGTGGACACGCGCTGATGAGAGCGTTGAAATGGTGATTAAAAAAATTGAAAGAAGTTGCTAGGTAGGACTACAGATGTCCCACCCCCTATGCTATAATGTACGCATGAAGATTATG
>CAZYHH010000016.1:0-21080 GCA_964647295.1 uncultured Pseudomonadales bacterium | reverse complement strand
AATTAGCGCCTTGCTTTACGGTACTACCGTCACCCATTCTCTCGTAGTTACCAAAACGCAAAATCACCAAGTCTTCATCTGGATAAATCGCAATAAGTTGTCCCTGAACGCCAAGCGCAGCAAATCCTCCATTGCCAATCGGCCACCAATAAAATCCGTAGTTTCCGCCTTTGGCAGGAAGTGTGCTTTCATTTATCCAGGCGTTCGAAAGTAATTGCTCAACGTTCCATTTGCCATCGCGCGCAAACAGAAGGCCAAAGCGAGCAAAATTCCGAGGTGTGGCATCCAAGCAGCAATAACTCATGACCTGGTCTGACGCGTCGGTCCACCACTCACCTTCAAACCCGATCCTTTGACCCAAACCAAGCTGGAGATAATCTCTAACTGACGCTCCAGTCGCTTGACGCACCACTTCACCAGCGATCATCACATCCGAATTCGAATAGACGTATAATTTTTCCCCGGGCTCTCCGATCAACGGCCGTTCCAGCGATAGAGTTATCTGATCAGCAGAATTGTAAAGTGGTCCCCCATCGGGAACGCCGTCCCCGTCATCGTCGTTTAATAATTCAAGAGCCGTACGAACAGTCAGCAGATGGTCCAGTGTGATCGACCCCTTGGCGGTCCCCGTCCAAGAACTCAAAAAATCACCGAGTGGTTGGTCAAGCCCCTTAATGTATCCCTCATCTATTGCCCTTCCGACAAGCGCGCTCGTAAAACTCTTCGCGACCGACCAACTCGTAACAAGATCACTTTTTTGTTTGTTGGCGCTATAACGCTCCTCTACCAAATACCCATTCTTTATGATCAAAACCGCCCCGGTATCATTTCCAAGGGCAAAGGCATAATCCAGCGCGTCGGTGATTTCATCGGGACACAACCCCTGGCTCTCGGGTTCGGCTGACGTCCAGTTAGTCCCTGGCCAGTGAACGCCCGACACCGCGTCGCTAACAACTGTCGTAGAGCAACCCGAAGCTTGATTTTGTCCCGCTGTATTTGTCGAACTGGTAGATGCTTGGTTAGTCTGGGCCTGAGCGTTTTGTGTCGGTTGAGAATTGCTCCCACCTCCCCCACCACCACAAGCAGTCAAAAGCAAGAAAATCATATAAAACGATATATGTATTTTAATCTTCGAACACTCCATGCGTGGTTCTCTCAAGAAATGGGCAACAAAATATGCATAATATCTGAATTAAAATTAGTAGGTAAGTTGGTCATTTCTTTCCCAACATGGGTATCCTGCCTTTTCCACCACCTCACAGTTCACTATTCCTATACCTTCCGACATCTTCCTTGGAAGCAGCAACAAATAATCCCCTCTCCGACAACGCACATTCCAGTATGCCTTGGCTCCAGAATCAAAACCCTGAAAATAGGTCTTGATGCCTTTAAGACACACTCTTCCGGACTTATGGACTGTTTCGCTTAACTTCTTGTTTCTTGCATGTAAATCCATTTTTATCAGCGTATCGTGGCCGGGGTTTTTCCGATTTTCCCCGGAAAACTGAGCGGCAAATGAATGAGAGACACTCAACAAAGAAATCATTGCAAAAATAATCAATACGAATCTCATTTTTCTCTCCCAAGTAAGCAAAAAAGAAGCGCGTGACTTTGTCCTAGGATTTTTGTTTTTGTCAGTCACGCGCTTTATGAATGAGCCTACTGTCTTCTTTTTCAATTAGCTTGATTGAAAGCGACTTAAAGTTGACTTATCACGACTACGCTGAAACACTCCGCATATGTATGTAGTTCGCTCGGGTGCTCTTATGGGGTACACCGCTCTAGTCTCCAACCTCGGAAACAATCCCGTTCAACTAATTAAGCAGGTTGGATTGAGTCCTGCGCACTTGCGTGACCGTAATAACTATCTATCTTACAAAAAGGTCGCAGACCTGTTGGCCGTTACTGCTGAGCAAATCCAAGATCCAATGTTTGGTTTTCGCTTAGCATCTATGCAAGGTTTCGTGATTTCTGGCGAATTAGCCTATGGCCTTGGCGTACAAGCAACACTGGGAGATTTTTTTCGTTATCTGAGTGAGCACTTAAGTTTGCATGCAAATGGAGCGCGTATGGAACTTAATGCGTTCGACGACCTTACACGCATACAACTCCATTTTGATTTCACCAACAATTGGGGATTGCAACATTTACTGCAAATGAGCGTTGGGCAAATTATGAGAAGCTTTGGAGACCAGCCACCGGCTCTCCTTAATCGTTTTAAGATTCACGTGCGTCAGTCTGAACCCGAAGCCTATGAAAAAGTCGCATTGTTTCAGCGCTATTTAGTTTTTGATAGTGAATTTGACGGCTTGCAATTTCCTAGCGAGCTATTTTCGCGAGCCCTCAAGACAAACCCAACTATTTATCGTCAGTACTTTGAACGGCGTATAAAAAAGGCAAAACGACAGTTTGCCGATAGTTTGCCATCGCAAGTTAAGTACTTATTGTCTGGCGTATTAGCCACTGGTGAATATAGTTTGCAGCACATCGCCAACAGTTTAGATTTGCATTCGCGAGTATTGCAACGGCGACTTAAAGCCAACGGTACCAGTTTCAGTAAATTGTTAAAGGAAACTCGGCGGGATATTGCTTGTCAGCATTTATGTGATGGCGAGGTGAATATTACTGATGTCGCATTAAAGTTAGGTTATGCCGAAGTGGCTATTTTTAGTCGAAACTTTAAGCAATGGACAGGACTATCTCCTAGACAATGGCGTAAGGAGAAAGGTAAGGAACGGCCCTAACAAAAGCACCTCATACAAATATTAGGATGTTTACAGAAGTAAAATTTGATAGGCTAAAGATATCTAATTGATCAAATGTTGAGAGTATAAAGATGAAACGCACCGTAACTGCAATTCTTGGATTGATATTGGCAGTTCCAACCTGGTCCATTGAAGTCGGATCGCGAGTTGAAAATTTCCGTCTCTATGATCATCTGGGAGGATCACACGAGCTCTATTATTATGATGACAAAAAAGCGGTGGTCTTTCTTGTTCAGGGCAATGGGTGTCCCATCGTAAGAAATGCAATGCCTCGGTTTCAAGAACTTGCTCAGCAGTACAGTGAACAAGGCGTACAATTTTTCTTGCTCAACTCCAACCTCCAGGATAGTCGAAAAACCGCACACGACGAAGCCATCCGGTTCTCCTATGACATACCTATCCTCATCGACGACACTCAAATTATTGGGGAATCTTTAGATCTGGTCCGCACAGGTGAAGTATTTGTGCTAGAACCTAAGACCTGGCGGGTGGTCTACCAAGGGGCATTGGACGATCGGCTGACCTACGAAAATCAGAAAGAAGTCGCTTCAAATCACTTTCTTCGCGACGCGATTGACAACATGCTCAATAGCAAGGAGATCGAAACCGCCCAAACCGACGCATTGGGCTGTCTGATTAACTTCCCAGAAAAAAGTAAACGATCACAACATGCTTCAATTTCCTACGAAAAGGAGATCGCTCCCATTCTCCAGGATAACTGCGTCTCCTGTCATCGCACAGGCGGAATAGGACCCTGGGCGATGTCAGACTACAACATGGTCAAAGGCTTCTCGTTAATGGTGCGTGAAGTGCTTCGAACGAAGAGAATGCCCCCATGGCATGCGGATCCATCGATTGGTCATTTCAGCAATGACCGTTCTTTAACAATTGAAGAGACACAAAAACTAGTGCACTGGATTGAGGCAGGTTCGCCTCGCGGAAGCGGTCCTGATCCCATGGCAGAGGCCGATGTCTCTTTTGCGAGATGGGCCAATGAGCCGACACTCGGACCACCTGATTACGTAATCGACATTCCCGCCATGGAGATACCAGCTACTGGCGTCGTTGATTACCAATATCATTTAGTCAAGAACGAGATACCTGAAGACATTTGGATCGAAACAGCCGAAATCTTGCCGGGCGATCCATCCGTCCTTCACCATGTGATCACCTCTTTTGGGTACCTTGAAAACGAAGGCCCCAGAGCAGGAAAATTGAAACGCAAGGGTCGCGGAGGCCTAAGAGGCTATGCCCCGGGAATCAATGCCGACCCATTCCCTGAGGATACAGGCATGCTGCTTCCTGCCGGTACAACAATGCAGTTCCAGATGCACTACACACCTGTCGGGCGACCCACGGTCGACGCCACTAAGATGGGATTATGGGTAATGGATGAACCACCCAAACATAGAGTATTTACGATGTCAGTCGCTAATTTTCGAATAAAGATTCCGGCTCACGCAAGAAACCACAAGGAAACGATTACCCGTGAAGTTCCAAAAACTGCTCTGCTCTATAGCATGTTGCCCCACGCGCACTTTCGAGGCAAAGCCATGGAAATGGGTATTACCTATCCCGATGGCAGCTATGAATTATTGTTGTCCGTCCCAAATTACGATTTTAATTGGCAGACCTCTTACACACTGTCTGAACCTAAGCTGATCCCGGCTGGCTCAAAACTTGTCCAGCACAATTGGTGGGATAATTCTGCTCAGAATAAAGCCAACCCGGACCCCAATATCGAAGTTCGCTGGGGAGAGCAATCCTCTGAAGAGATGCTATTTGGGGCCTTCATGATGCGCTTCCTGGATGATGAAGAGGTTGCCGCAATGAAAGCCGACACGGCTCAAAAGATCAGTCAGCGAAACTAAAGGCTATACGATCGCCGGTCTGCCACCGGCGATCGTATTCATAATTATCAATCAACGTATTCCTCGTCCCTGCATAAGACGCCAGCATCTAACAGAGCTTGTGTTTCCTCAACGGACTTTCCTATCCAGGTTGATAATACGGAAAAATTATCTTCGCCTCGGTGCTTTGCATATCCCTGTACTCCCGAACTTGCATTACTAAAACGATAAGGCGACTGCGGAATCGGTCTCACACCACCAACCCGGTCGTCGATGTCGGCGATTGATCCTCTCGAGACAACTGTCTCTTGATCACGCATCGTCCTAGGATCCCGGACCTTACCCCACGCGATGTTCATCTTGGCCATGACTGATTCAACTTCATCCCATGTCTTCAGACCGATCATAAATTCACCTACCTGGTCTCGTCTGACACGAATCTTCTCTTCTAGCGCCATTTCTTTGGTGCCCGAATCATCAAACGAATCAAAGTGTCTCACTAAGTTTTTCCATAACCATCGAAAATCCGCAGACACCAAAATAGCACCCATCCCTGTCTCCCAGGTGTCGTTTCTCAATGGACCCGTGTCTTCGGATGCTTCAATGTCATAGTGCAACTGATCATCGGTCACTAGTATCGTGTCAATCATGGCGATGTCGATATGCTGACCTACTCCAGATTTTTCTCGATAAATTACCGCCGATAGCAAGCCGACTAAGCCATGGAGAGACGCATTGGTATCGGCAACCGAGAGAGGTAGATCCGAATAAGGCAAATCGGATCTCTTGGCTTGGCGGGCCATCAATCCTGTCTCCGCATGAACAATCGGCGCATAAGCAGGACGGTGAGACTCGGGTCCGTCGCGACCAAACCCCGATATTGATAGCATGATCAGTTTCGGATTGACCTCACTTAACGACTCGTACCCCAGGCCCAGCCTGGGCATTACATCGGGACGATAATTTTCAATCAAAATATCAGCATGCTTGACCATTTCGAATACCAATTCACTAGCACCATCTGCTCTTAAGTCGATACAAATATTCTTCTTGCCTGCGTTTTGTTGGCTGAAATAACCGGGTATTCCGCCCACATTTGCGCCCCATAACCGAGTAATGTCACCATCAGGAGGCTCTACCTTGACGACATCGGCGCCTAAGTCACAAAGCATCCTGCCAGCAAACGGACCCGCTAACACACGAGAAAAATCCAAAACCTTTAGTCCTGATAACGGGTAGTCCTTCTTCGCGGCACTCGACATGTTCCTCTCCCCTAGATCATATCGATAGTATAACCCTGCTATCAGCAGGATCTAGCGATGGGCAGAAGAATATCTGAGGAGACTTCAACTATGGTGTTAATTTATCGTCGACTCTGCGATATTTGCTACAGCCAATCACCTGTATAGCCACATTAAACGGATGAGATAGGGGAGTATCAAAATGGAGAACTCGCAATTAGTTGACAGAAGAAATAAGGCAATCGGGCAAGGAGCACCGCTTTTTTACGATCAACCTCTTCATATCGTGAGAGGAGAAGGGGCGTATCTATACGACCAGGAAGGTCGACAATATATCGATATGTATAACAATGTGCCTTGCGTAGGTCACGCCAATCCGAACGTTGCGGCAGCAATGCACCAACAATTACAAACACTAAACGTTCACAGCAGGTACCTGCATGAGGACATTCTGGAGTACGCAGAGAAAATCTGTGCTCTGCACGCTTCTTCGATCGAGAGCGTCGTGTTCAGTTGTTCCGGTACGGAAGCCAACGAAGTCGCCATGACCATGGCCCGAATCGCGACCAAAGGTAAAGCGTTTATCTGCACAAACGCGGCCTACCATGGAAACAGTAATCAAGTCGGGCAGCTCACGCACGTCCCAGTCGGCGACCGAAATCGAAACCACACCTACTCGATTCCCTATCCGCAAAAGTTTCGTCCGATCGCCAAAGGACTAACTGATCAAGAACTGAGTCTGGAATATCTGAAAACCTTGGAGGATGTCATCACTCAAATAACAGATGAGGGAATCGGGTTAGCCGGTCTATTATTTTGCCCAATCTTCGCCAATGAGGGACTTCCCGACATCCCCGAGGGGTATATGAAATCCGCCACTGAAATGGTAAGAGCTGCAGGAGGTCTTGTCATCATTGATGAAGTGCAGTCTGGTTTTTGCCGAACCGGAAACTGGTGGGGCTATCAAACAGTCGGTATCGAGCCAGATATCGTCACAATGGGGAAACCGATGGGAAACGGATTGCCCTTATCCGCGGCCGCCGCGAGCCAGAAAATCGTAGAAAACTACCGCGCCAGATCGAGATATTTTAATACCTTTGCTTCGAGTCCCTTACAAGCCACTACAGGGATGGCAGTACTACAGGAAATCGAAGATCAGGATATTCTCAATCGCGTTAGAGACGTCGGTCAATATTTACGCGCGAGTTTAAACCCTTATCAGCATAAGGTAGCCGCACTGGGCGATATTCGAAGTCAGGGATTGTTTATCGGATTAGATTGGGTCGTTGACAAGGATAACCTCGGACCTGACCGAGAAGGAGCCATCAAACTGGTAAATCTTATGAAAGAGGAAGGCTTCTTAATGAGCAATGCGGGAGAGTTCGGTAACGTCGTTAAGATACGCCCTCCACTAGTGTTTCAAAGAGAGCATGCCGATCGCTTCCTCAACGCATTTGATTCGGTGATGGAAGAGCATTTTGTTTGACGAAGCCGTATACCAGCGTGCTGCAGAACAAGCGCTGATCAACTGGACCCTGGATATCGATAAATTGACGCTCAGCTCAAGAAGCGAGAACGTGGTTTATAAAGTGACCACTCAGAGTTCCGATAGCTACGCGCTTCGGATCCACCGACCCGGATACAACTCAATCGAGGAACTAAACTCAGAAGTAAATTGGTCCCAAGCATTACGCGAATCTGGCGTCTACGTTCCCAAACATATTCTAACGAGAGACGAAAAACACTATGCAACAGTCAAACTAGAGCCAACAAAGCAAATACACTATGTTGGCCTAATTGAGTGGCTCGACGGTGAATCTCTTGAAAATCTAATCAAGACCTCTGAAAAACCGCAGATAAAAGAATACTACTTCAAGCTGGGGGAATTGATGGCCCAGGTCCACAACCAGTCAGCTTCTTGGAATCCGCCAAAATCTTTTACTCGACGGAAATGGGACGCGGACGGGCTAATGGGCGACAACCCCCTATGGGGAAGATTCTGGGAGGTAAACGAGCTTGCAGCTGAAGAAAGAAGTTTGCTGGAAGCCGCACGCATCAGACTCCATCAAGAAATATCTGAATTTGAAAAAACTCCCTCTGCTTATGGGATAATACATGCGGATCTGCATGCAGCAAATGTGCTGGTCCAAGGTGAAAAATTGCAGATCATAGACTTCGACGATTGTGGCTATAGCTGGCACGCCTATGAGATCGCAGTAGCCGAGACTGATGCCAGTTCCAAAATTAAAGAAGATAGAATTTCAAGTAAAGAAATTCGATCGGCCATGATTGACGGATATAACAATTTACGCCCACTAACCGCGACAACAAAAAACCAGTTGTCTGTTCTGACCCTGGTGCGTCAGTTGATCAGCCTTGGTTGGGCAAACGATCGGCGAGAATTGATCTCCGATGAATTTTTTAGACCCTATATCGGTAATTTGTGTCCGATTGTAGAATCCTATTTAACTGACCCAAAGGATCAATCTTGAAGAATCAGGCTGCCAACCTCGAAAAAGACCCCTCGGTCTCTTCCTTAAAATTGGATGACTTGGGTTGGGTTAATGTAAAGCTAGATCAAGAAGAGATTGATAAAAGAAAAAAATTTCTAAAATCAAACAACGGAATTCAGGGCCTGGAAGTATTCGATCACCAAGAGATTGAAGATATCGTCAGAGTATTTTATCGGGATGGGTTTGTGGTTGTCAGTAATGTGCTAACACCCAGCCAGCTCGAGTTCTTGAGGGCGGGTGTAGACAGGGAAATTCATAACATACTCGCTTTGGATAAGAATCGAGTAGGAAATCGAGGCTCGCATCGATATTCCTTCGGAGGTGCCAGCCTGACAGGCCACCAAATGCACAATCCGGAGTGGGCTATGCTCATTGACCTACCTACTGTCACTCCGATTCTTGAAGCACTATTCGGTTCTTCAAATTACATTTCCAGGGGAGGAGGCGGTGACTTTTGTTTGCCGGGCGCGATTGATTATCAACCATTACATTCGGATATGAGTGATCGCCGTCAAATCGAAAAGACCATCTTCGGATCATTTCATGATCCTCGAGGCATTTTGAATTATCGAGACCTCCCCTGCCCTTATATTTGTTGTAATTTTTTGACAGTAGACTTTAATCGAATCAACGGCCCCACTCGCCAAATTCCCGGTACTCAGCACGCTAGGGAAGCTATTCCCAGACTAAAAGATGAACCCCAGTGGATGAAGCTAAGTACCGTGTGTCCTGCCCCCGCAGGTAGCGTTTTGATCCGTGACGTTCGGGCATGGCATGGCGGCACACCCAACTTATCCGAAACGACAAGATCGATCCCTAACGCAGAGTTCTACGCGCCCTGGTTTAGAGAACCAATCGCTACCAGCATGCCAAATGAGATATATCAATCCTTGTCTGACCACGGCAAGAAGGTTTGCCAATACATCGCCGCCCCTCCGGGAGAAGAACTCGCTACAGGTTATAAGAAAGACTTAGGCAACACCCCAAGAGTTCATAACCAAGCCAAAGCATCCAAATCTTGATCTAGTTGTAACTTGGTAGTTGATAATATTTAGTTATAATGGCATTGAAAAAAATCTCTTAAATGGCTAATTGCTATCAGCAATTATTATGGGAGAACAACGTAAAAACCAAACGATCAAAAACAGTACGAAACCAACTAGATACTAAACGACTAAGATATATCGTCGAGGTAGCACGATCCGGCTCCATCACAATGGCTGCTGAGACACTTGCCATCACTCAGCCTGCACTGTCACAAAATATTTCTGAAGTAGAAGAAGTATTAAACGTTAAACTATTTAATCGTCTTCCACGCGGTGTGCGGTTAACAGAGGCCGGTGAAGTTTTTGTCGCAAGAGCTAAGAGTATCCTATACGAAATCGACGAACTATTTACTGATGTACTCGAATCGCAACAACTTGTCACAGGACGACTAAGAATCGGTGTCACGCCTGCAGGATTCATAGCTCATCTGCGTCGAACCATTACCGAGATAGCCTCTCAGTTCCCGGGAATAGCCATAGAGACCATCAGCGGTTCGGCAGATCAGCTATGCCCTATGCTCTTACATGGCGAGATGAACCTGATCGTCGGCATGACGTCGACGCTCTCTCGCTGGAAAGAACTACAGGTAAGGCAGATGGCACCGCTTTATGTCGCAATCTTGGTTAGGAAAAATCATCCGCTCACACTAATCGAAAAACCGACGGAACAAGACCTTTTAAAATACCCAGTTATTGGCACGACCTCGAATACGTTTGTTTCCTCTATCATCGCACCCGTCTATGCTAGAAACGGTATGCCCTATCTTCCGAGATATCTATCCGACGATCCAGATACAAATAAGCGCTTAGTTACCACAACAGATGCTTTTTGGCCCTTGTTAGACCCTAACCCAGAATTAGGTTTTAGCAATGACTACCAACTTCTCCGGGGAATATCCGACTATCCAGATATCTATTTGGGTTACGCGACAAATTCCAAAAATATGAATCAAAATCTCATCGAAACCTTCGACCACGCTTTCGCAAACTATTTACAAAGGTTCAGTATCACCTAGACCATTGAGCTAAAGCTTAAGTGCCGTGGAAAAATCTTCGATACCCGACCAACGGCTATCACCAGACTCTCGCATCACTGCGATCGTCTTGATCACTTCAGGATTAGCCAAGCCATGCGGTTTCTTCCCGTTTAAAGCAAAAATAATATTCTCAGCCTGACGAATGGCACAATCTTCCAAAAAGGTCGGTGAGAATCCGGCGACGTGAGGCGTCACTATGCAGTTACTAAGGGTCAGAAGGGGATCATCGGAATCTATCGGTTCTTCTTCCGTAACGTCAAGGCCAGCGCCCTCTATCACTCCATTTTTTAGCGCGTCTGCCAGTGCAGAGCCATCCACAATAGGCCCTCTTGCTGTGTTAATTAGCAGTGCGCTGGATTTCATTTTGGTTAAATTAGCCTCATCTATGAGGTGATAGGTTTCTTCAGTGGCCGAGCTATGAATGGTGATGTAGTCCGACTGGCTTAGAAGCGTTTCCAGATCGACCATTTTTACACCGTAGATGTCTGCATCTATCTGGGTGACATAAGGATCGTAAGCTATGATTTCGGCCGGACCGAAACCCCGAATTCGATTAGCGAAGGCTCTGCCAATGTTACCGAATCCAATAATACCGACGCTATGACCCGCAATTCTCCTAACAGCACTGTAATAACCAGCATTTCGTCTTGGATCATCTTTCCAGACACCCTCTCGGGTCGTGTTGGATGCATCGACCACCTTACGGGTCAAGGCTAACAAAAGTGCCATTGCATGATCAGCAACCTCGCTGGTATTAGACCCTGGTACGTTACAGACTAAAATACCAAGTTCGGTGGCCGCCTCGAGATCAATTGAATCTACGCCAACGCCAAAGCGGCTCACGACTTTCAACTTCGGACAGTTTTCTAATACATGCCGTGAGGTTAAGGGCCAAACCCCAACTTGAGCACCGTCGACCTCCCGCATTAACTCGACCATCTCGTCTTCGTTAGCGACCCTGCCCTCGATCACCTCAATATCCGCCGATTCGAACAAATCAACGCGATTTATTCTACTGGGATTGACTGCTACCTTTAGCACCTTAAGTTCCTCCCTGCGAGAGACCAAGCTCTATTATGATCCAGATATTACTCACCTTTAAACACTTTCTCTAACATCCATTAGAAAAGAACAAGGATAAATATCAATGCTATTAGAAATATTTATGGGTTATTCATATATCCCTATTAGACAGGCAAGCCCTAATCCATCATCGTGGTTGTCCCTTTGAGGGAGGGGAGAACCGTGATCCTAGATTTCTCTCATCAGCTGGTGTTGACGGGATACCAGGTTTAACGAAGAGGAATTAGCTGAATGCAGTAGCAACATTCGGCTAGATCACGGGTGTTCTCTTAATTGACTGCGACTTCAAGTAAAACCCGAAATCCTAGCTAACTCGCTGCGGCAGACCCGGCGACTTCTTCGTGACTAGCCTTGTACCCAACAAAATCTCCCAGGATATTGTATAAGCAGGGCACAAAGACCAAAGTAATTACCGTAGCAAAGGCAATACCAAATGCGAGGGACACGGCTGTTGGAATCACCATCTGGGCTTGCGAAGATTGATCGGTTAGGATGGGAATCAAACCAAAAAATGTGGTGAGCGAAGTCAGCAGTATCGCCCGAAATCGCTCTGCACCGGCTTCTACTGAGGCCACCGAAGGCACCATACCATCGACCACCTTACGATTAACATAATCCACCATAATTAGACTGTCATTCACTACAACTCCGGCCAAAGCAAAAAACCCTATGATGGAAAAGGCATTAATCGTCACGCCCAAGAACATGTGCCCGACAACTGCACCAATAATACCAAAGGGGATGACAGACATAATGATTATTGGTTGCAGATAAGACTTCAGGGGTATCGCTAGAAGAATGTAAATTCCGATTAAAGTAATGAAAAACAGATTACCTCGCTCCGCTAGCGACTCTCTTTCCTCAAAGGAGCTTCCATCGAGTTCGACTGATACTCCTGGGTATCTCGACATTAACTGATCAATATAATTCCTCTGCACATCCCTGAGTACCCTACCGGGTTCAATGACAGCCAAATTAGCGGATGCAGTAACGGAAACGGCTCGCTTACCATCAATCCGCTTAATAAAACTATAGCCCTTACCCATATCGTATTCGGCCACGGAGCTGAACGGTAACTCCCTACCATCAGGCAACCGAATCCACATATTCTCAAGATTACCAACCGAACGGCGCTGCTCCCTCGGATATCTCACCATCACACGAATTTCTTGGTTGTCACGCTGGAGACGCTGCGCCTCTGCGCCGTAAAAAGCCTCCCTTACCTGTCGAGCAAGATCGGTCAACGTGATACCTAAAGACTCGGCACCGGGTTTAATTCGCAACTTGATCTCTTCTGGACCTGAGTTAGAAGATGTTTCTATCTCATACAATCCATCATAATTTTTCAAGTAGCTCGCTAGATCTTCGGAGGCTTGTTCGACCAGCTCGTAGTCCTTACCCATCACCCTAAATTCGATGGGAGAGTTGCCACCCATGTGGCGCCTTGACTTAAAACTCAATTCTTTAGTTCCAGCCACTTCACCAACCTTTTCTCGCCAACGATCTTCTATATCCTTTGGATTGATGTCGTCATACGCTCCCGATTTATCCAACTCCACCGTCAACTGCCCAAACGAACCATCCCTCACAAAGGCAAAAACATTGCTGACAATGTTCTCGGACCGGCCTGTTTCCTGTCTGATTTCTTCATTAACCTCCCAAATCGTGCTTTGCATCTCCTTAACCACACCAACCGCCATGTCTTCTGGCACGCCCTCCAACATTTGAACGTTCGCATTGAGAAAAGGCATGTCCATGTCAGGGAAAAACACAAAACGAACCATACCACTCGAAAATAATCCTCCAGTTACAATCAACAATCCGACAAAAAATGCAATCGTGGCGTATCGATACTCAATGGCTTTATTGAGAAAAGGTTTGTACTGATTTTGAATAAAGGTCTTCAATTTTCTGTCCGCCCATCTCGTGGCAGTCCCACGCTCACCACGGGATCTCATCAACGATAGGTGAGATGGCAAGATTAATTTACTTTCGATCAACGAAAACAATAGACAGAACACAACCACCCATGACATTGCATGAGTAGCTCCAGCAGTGGGTCCTGTCGAAAACAGGTTCGGAACAAATGCCATCACCGTCGTTAACACGCCAAAAGTTGCCGGTAATGCGATCCTTTGAGCTCCTCGTACAATGCTCGCTGTCGAATACCCATGCATCTCCGTCTCGGCGTATGAACTTTCTGCAATGATAATGGCATCATCCACCACAATCCCCAAAACAAGGATAAATGCGAAGAGGCTCATCATATTAATAGTGACCCCTACGAGAGGTAGGCACATAAATGCCCCAAGAAACGCGAAAGGCAATCCCACCAACACCCACAACGCAAATCGTATTTGTAGAAACAATCCTAAAATCAGAAAGACCAATACCGCGCCAAGCGCCATATTCTCAATCAATATTTCTAGCTGACCTTCTAAAATGAAAGTTGTATCGCCCCAAATAGCTAGTTTCACTCCACCTGGCAACGATTGATTTCTTTCCGCAACATATCGTTTAACGGCTTCACTGATCTTTAGTTCACTTTCGTTTTCTGTCGAGAGCACATTCACGCTAATGCTTGGACGACCGTTGAAAAGAGACAGAAACTCAAATTCTACGAAACCATCCCTAACCGTTGCGATATCTCCTAAGGTAACGATGGTCCCGTCAGGATTGGTGAGCAATACTATCCGCGCGAACTCATCCTCTCGATAAGCTTGTCCTTTAGCCCGCAAACGGATGTCTCCCCCCTGGGTTCGTATCGAACCACCCGGAATATCGACAGACCAGTTACGAATACTATTAGCTACTTGCGCTAGAGTCAGGCCGTATTGGCGAAGGGTGAGCTCATCCACCTCAATGGCAATCTCGAATGCCCTGCCTCCATTCACCTCGGCGTAGGTGACCTCGGGTAAAGCAATAATTTCATCACGCACATCTTCCGCCAAAGATTTCATTGCGACCTCATTAAGATTTCCCGAAATAGATACCATCAAGGCACCTTTGGTTCGGTTGAGCTTAGAAATAATTGGCCGTTCGGCTTCTCCAGGAAAAGTAGAAATACTGTCTACCGCAAGTTTTACCTCATCGGTGATCTCTGATAATTCATAGTTCTCTGCAACATCAACGTCAACACGACCCATCCCTTCCTGAGAGCGACTGGTGATTTTTCGTATACCTTCGACCGAATTAAGCGCCTCCTCGATTTTCACGACGATGCCTTCTTCGACCTCTTCAGGCCCAGCACCCGGATACGGCACGGAAACGGTTATACGATCGAATTCAAAGGGAGGAAAACTTTCTTTTTTGACAGTCAAGATGGCGTAAAGTCCCAGACAAATCACGACTGCCATCATTAGGTTTGCCGCAACGTGGTTCTGAGCAAACCACCCTATCAGCCCTTTTATTTCGTCATTCGGATTGACTTCGCTTTTAGCCACTAAAGCGCACCTTCATTCCGGGAAGAGGCTGCGCTATCGGCGTTAAACAATATTGATCTCCGCCTTCGATCCCTCCAGAAACATAAACAAATTCATTGTCTCTGCGAACCACGGAAACTTCTTGCGGATATATTCGCGACTCTTCGTCCACCAGCCATAACGTATTTCCTCTTGGCATCGAATGCCGAGGTATTAAAAATAACTCTCCACCCGGCCGGCCTGTAATCTCAGCGGATACGAAAGTACCCATCAATAGCGGTATTCCTCCCTCTCCTCTCAAACCATAGGGATCAATTACTTCCGCTACCAAATACAGTACTCGACTCTGGGGATCAAACACACCGCCAGTCCTCGTGACGTTTGCTTGCCAACTAAAACTACCTCCTCCTAGATCAGCTTTTAGAAGAACCGGTATAGGTTCACCACTACGCAACTTGGCAATGTCTAAAAACTGTAAATCCCCTTGGGTAACTGGCAAACGGACTTCCGCCTTGTCAGTCGCAAAGGTCGATGCCACTTGGGAGCCAATATTGACGTACTGTCCGACATCTGCAATTTTTTGACGTACCATCCCATTGTATGGCCCCCGAATAACCGTTCGATCCAAATCCCCCTCAGCTTTCTCTAGATCTGCCTCGGCTGATTGGAGCTCTGCAATCGCCTCCTGCAACTGGGGCTTACGAAGTGTCAGGTCAGAGGCCGGTGCAACGGCAGGATTAACCGCGCGAAGCCGTTTCCAGTCATCCCTGGCATAACCCGCCAAAGCACTTTCTGTCGCCAATTTGGTCGCTGCTTTTGCGACATTAGCCTTTGCCCGCTTTACACTACTCTCGTAGTTTCTCGGATCGATCCGAATCAGGATCTGTCCCTTATTAAAAAACCCTCCGCTAACGAAAGCATCAGAAACCTCTACAATCTGGCCAGAGGCTTCAGCAATTAAGGTCGTTTCGGTTCGAGGGGATACGGATCCCTGGGATTGAACCTCAAAATTGACAACAGTCTTTTTAGCTTCCGCGACTTCAACAAAAAAACTAGGTGATTCTGGCGTGACTTTTTCAGGCGTCGGCCTAGCCCAGTACATTGCGACGGCAACTGCAGAAAAAAAGCCCAATATTATAAAAGGTAAAAGTATTTTCTTTATCATCAATTATTTTTCTTCATGCACTAAAAACAGAGCCTCAAAGGCTCTGTCTCCACAAGATCATTAACGTTTGGGGGCATTGTAGCAGCTTTGTCGTAACAAGAACGAAAGTTATTCTTAAGCGTATTGCTTAGAGATTCCTTCAACAAACTGTCTTGTTTATTATACGAATGAGATTATCCAATTCGTCATAGACCGGTCGTATTTTCGCAAATCACTGAGTTAATATTTGCTTCCCCAGCCTCTCCTAGGAACTCGCCTGCAAACTTTCGAAAAGTTCTATTAGCGCCTGCCGCGCACTCATAGTGCTCTAGCTGAAGAGATCGCTTCTGCAATATCGGAGAACTCGCTAGAATCTCGGTATCGAACACCACCGTGAACCATAGATGACACACCAATATCAGCCATTTCTTGCATCTGCTCGACCATAGTCGCTGGCTGTTCATAGGCTAATCGAGTAAAAATGGCTACCTGTGGTTCACCCTTACCCGCAGACGCAAACCTTTCTTTAAGTTCACTTATTGGAGACCTAAACTTCTCCAAGTTCTTTCCTGCCATAGGAATCCATCCATCACCAAACTTAACAGCTCTATCAAATGCATAGCGTGGGGTACCGCCAATCAATATTGGCGGCTTGACCGGACGAGGCAGAAACATAAACTCCTGGTCATTATGAACCATTTGGTCACTTGCAAAAGCGCGATTAATAAACTCCAAACCCTCGTCGAAGATCCTGCCCCGTTGCCGTCTATCGACTCCTAGCGCATTAAATTCAGACTCCATCCATCCAACACCAACCCCTAATTTGAGACGGTTACCCGATAATTCTTGGGCTGTGGCGATCGCCTTGGCTGTTGGAAGTATAGGTCGGTAGGGCATAACCAGAACGCCGGTACACAATTCAATCTGATTAGTAATGCCGGCCAAGAAATTTAAGACACTCAGTGGATCCAGATACCTACCATCGGAGCCTTCAAGATCATCAGGTGGTATCGCAATGTGGTCGACAACATAGAGCTCTTCAAAACCTCTTTGTTCAGCAGCGATGGCACAATCCACAATCATGTTTCTGGTCGATTGCGGTCCCTGTGTACGAACTTGTATCCCTAACTTTGGTCTATCTTGATTCATGAGCACCTTCAATCAGAAAAAATACAACCTAATAAAAACCCACTCAAATATCCAATCGAGTTAAATGTTGATTCTCCATTTAACAGCACACTCAATAGAGCCCGACCATTGGATCCGGCTTTAAGATCCTCTTAAATCAGTGATATATTGCTCTACAAAGCAACGTAATGTATTGATACTTTTTTATTCTGGAGAAACACTTATGAAATCACCTATATGCGAGTTACTCGGCATTGAATTCCCCTTGGTGGCCTTCACACATTGTAGAGATGTAGTGGTAGAAGTAAGTAAAGCCGGAGGCTTTGGTGTATTGGGCGCAGCTGGCTATAACGCGGAAACCTTAGAGATCGAGTTGAAATGGATCGACGAACACATCGACGGCATGCCTTATGGTGTTGATCTGATTGCGCCTACCAGCATGGCCGTGACAGATGCAAATGACTCCGCAAGCGAGATATTGGACATGGTTCCACAAGACCACCGGCGATTTGCTACCGGAATTCTAGCTCAACACGATATCGACACCGCTGATGTATATGATAAACAAACTGGCTCAGCTGGTGGATTCTTAACTAAAGGGAAAGCCGCGAACATTATCGACGTGGCCTTCGCGCACCCGATCAAACTGATCGTTAATGCACTGGGAGTCCCCCCACAATACATGCTTGAAATGGGCAAAGAAAAAGAAGTAGTGGTAGGCGCTCTCGTCGGCGCAAAAGAACACGCGGTAAAACAAGTCGAAGCGGGAGTTGATGTTCTAATCGTATCAGGGACCGAAGCCGGTGGTCACTGCGGCGAGGTCTCAACAATGGTGCTTGTCCCGGAAGTGTGTCAGGCGGTAGCAGACTCTAACGTCCCGGTGCTCGCCGCAGGCGGGATCATCAAAGGTCGTCAAATGGCCGCGGCAATGGCGATGGGCGCACATGGCGCATGGACAGGATCAATGTGGTTAGCGACTTCCGAGGCAGAAACGTCTCAAGTCATCAAAGAAAAATACGTATTAGCAAATTCAAGGCAAACCGTTCGATCAAAAGCCAGGACAGGAAAATACTCACGCCAACTAAGGTCACCCTGGACAGATGCTTGGGAGTCTGGTGAAGGTCCGGAGCCACTCCCAATGCCACTTCAATCTCTCGTCAGCGAAGCACCGCTGGCTAAAGTGACCAAACTGGCTGAAGGCGGCCACGAGGGCGCCAAACAGCTTGCGACTTCTTTCGTCGGTCAAGGTGTCGGGCTAATTGATTCGATTCAGGATACTCGTGTAGTAGTCAGAGAATTTATGGAAGATTACCTAACAGCTGTCGAACGCATTAGCGCCACTATAGAGAGTTAATCCTAGGTAGGGATAAGATGATTACTAGATAACATCATCTTATCCCAAACAACGATTCCTACTCGATCGCGTCCAGTATATTCGAAGGGGAAAGCGGTAATGCTCTGATACGCGTACCGAGAGCACGATTAACCGCATTGCCGACGGCCGCGAGGGGAGCAACTATAGGCGTCTCTCCGCAGCCTCTTACACCAAACGGATGATTCGGGTTTGCCACTTCAACGATATGAGTATCAATCATTGGCAAATCAGAAGCGACAGGGATCCGATAATCTAAAAACCCCGGGTTATCTAACTTACCCTCAACGTCAAAAACGAACTCTTCGTTTAATGCCCAACCGATTCCTTGAACAGCACCCCCCTGAAGTTGTCCTTCAACATAAGACGGATGGATAGCTTTCCCAGCATCCTGAATCGCTGTAAAACTCAGAACATCCACCTTTCCTGTTTCTCGATCGACCTCCACATCGGTCAAATTAACGGAGAATGCCGGCCCCGCTCCCTGCGCATTAAGAGTTGCAATACCTGAAATGGGCCCTCCCGTTCTTGCCGCAACCTTAGCAAGTTGCTTTAAGCCCATCGGTTCTGCTTCGACGTTAAGACCAGCAACGGGAGATGCTTTACCATCGGACCACTCAACCTGATCAGCATCTACTCCCCAAGTTTTTGCAGCCCGAGTCTTTAACTCTACGATCACTTTTTCACAAGCCTGGATAACGGCAAGACCGGTAGCAAAGGTTGTTCTGCTTCCTCCAGTTGTACTACTGTAACCAGTACTGTCTGTGTCAGCTATCATCACCCGGACTTGCTCATACGGCACGCCTAACGTTTCAGCCGCCATCAAGGCCATCCCCGCTCGGCTTCCTCCAATGTCAGGGCTGCCCTCCACAATCTTCACCATACCACTATCCGCAATATGTACTTCCGCCGTGGACATATTACCAGCATTGAACCAAAACCCTGCAGACACGCCTCTACCTTGATTTTCTTTTAGCTTTTTTTGATAGTTCGGATGATTCTTAGCTGCCTCTAGACACTCTTCAAACCCAATCGCTTGAAACTTAGGACCATAAGCTGCCTGGGTTCCTTCTTTAGCTGCATTCTTAATACGAAAATCTATTGGATCGATGTCCAATTTTTCAGCCAGCTCGTCAATGACGGACTCTCCAGCATAGACCGATTGCGGGGCGCCAGGCGCCCGATAGGCAGCCACCCGAGGCTTATTTAACACCACCTCATATCCTTCGATGTGCACATGCTCAACATCGTATGGAGCGAAAACACACATGCAGCCGGGCCCCAGAGGGCTGGCTGGATAAGCACCAGACTCATATATCAGGCTTGCCGACATCGCTGTAATTGTTCCGTCTTTTTTACAACCAATCTTGATCGTACTTACCGTTCCCGGCGCCGGCCCGGTCGCCCTAAAAACCTCTTCTCGAGTCATGACCATTTTGACCGGTCGACCACTTTTTTCAGAAAGCTTGATCGCAAGAGGCTCAAGATAGACGGTAGTCTTACCTCCAAAACCCCCACCTATTTCTGCCGGGATTACTCTAAGGTCACCCACATCCATTCCCAGCGTTCGGCTTGTCATATTTCGAATATCGAAATGCCCCTGCGAAGAGACCCAAAGAGTTGCCTGACCACTTTCACTAAAACTGGCAGTGCAGGCATGCGGTTCGATATAACCCTGGTGGACCATTGAGGTCGCGTAGGTACGCTCGATCACCTCATCGGCCTCGCCAAATCCTAGTTCCACATCTCCCTTAGTAATGACCATTTTCTTTGATACATTAGACGGAGAGTTTGGTTTTTCCTCTAACCCCTCGGTATACATCGCTTCATGAAGCAGCGGGGCGGAAGGTTTCATCGCGTCTAGCACATCCGTTACGACAGGCAACACTTCATATTCAATTTTCACGGTTTTAGAAGCTTGTTCTGCAATATAAGATGAAATCGCCGCAACTGCGGCCACCGGTTGACCGTGATAAAGCACCTTATCCAAAGCCATGACATTGTCCGAAAATGCTCTCAATCCGGCATTAAACCCGGACCTATCAGGGAAATCCTTTACTGTAATAATCGCCAATACTCCAGGAATGGCTTCAGCTGAAGAGGTATCCACTGATTTGATTTTTGCGTGAGAGTGTTCACTTCGAACCACCTTTCCATATAGCATGCCAGATAAATTTTCGTCTGCCCCAAAATTAGCTCTTCCCGTTACTTTATCGACTCCATCAGGTCGCACTGGTCGGGTGCCAATATATTTATAGTCCGTTGCTTCACTCATCTTCTTAGTCCCCAAAATTCAATAACAATTCAATTCCACTCCAGCGACTCATATTCTAAAACAAAAAAGATCAAAGTGGCCGAAAAGTACTGCTTTCACTTTACCAAACATACAACGACCCTATTTTTCATCGTTTGCTAATATACCGTAAACCATTTCTATCTTGGATTATGAAAAAATCTAAACAAAGACCGATTAGTACCG
>CAZYHH010000015.1:0-21616 GCA_964647295.1 uncultured Pseudomonadales bacterium | reverse complement strand
CGGGTTATCTGCAACATCACCACCCCCCAGCCTAGCGGCCACCGTGATTTCTCTGATGATCTTGGTGTAAAGTTTTCCGCGTTTTTTATCTTGGGCCGCCTTACGGTGTTTTATATTTGCCCATTTACTATGTCCAGCCATACAAGACCTTTATTTTTTGACGTCTCTGGATTCCCTAACTTTCCTTCTGTTGCGTGCGCAATCTAATGTTGAGTTCACGCATTTGTTTTTCATCCACTTGTCCTGGAGCAGACATCATTAAACACGATGCGCTTTGTGTTTTAGGAAACGCTATAACTTCTCGAATCGAATCACTATGAGTCATCAGCATCACTATTCGATCAAGACCCAAAGCGATTCCTCCGTGCGGCGGACAGCCATACTTCAACGCATCGAGAAGAAAACCAAATTTTTCCTCAACCTCATTTTTATCCATTCCGAGTAATTCAAAGACCGCCTGTTGGACCTCTTGATCATGGATTCTCAAGGACCCTCCACCCAACTCATAACCATTCAAAATGACATCGTAAGCTTCAGCTTTACTCGATAAAGGAGCAGCCAAAAGTTCCTCCACCGAAGAGGTCGGTCTAGTAAAAGGGTGATGTTCTGCCGCTAATCCTTCCCTCGACTCTGAAAACATCGGAAAATCAACTACCCAACAGGGCGCGTATTCCGATTCTAGGATATCCAGATCCTCTGCCAGTTTTTGTCGAAGGGCGCCCATAGCATCATTTACGATCTTATTCTTGTCAGATCCAAAAAAAACAACATCGCCATTCTCAGCACTAACTCGTTCAAGCAGCGACTGCACGACTCCTTTGGGAAGGAATTTCAGAATGGGCGACTGCAGTCCCTCGATACCCTCTTCCTTCTTATTCACTTTTATATAGGCCAGACCCTTCGCACCGTACACCCCCACAAAGTCAGTATAGTCATCAATCACCTTACGCGACAATTCTGCACCTCCCGGTGCTAAAAGAGCTACGACCCTGCTTTCGGGATCATTGGCTGGACCGCTAAAGACCTTAAAATCAACATCCGTCATCAAATCCGCCAAATCGACCAATTTAAGAGGATTTCTTAAGTCAGGTCGGTCATTGCCATAATCTCGCATTGCGTCTTCCCAACTGATTACTGGGAAGTCGATAAGCTCAATGTCTAAAACTCGCCGAAATACTTCCTTAAGCATGGTTTCTGTGAGCGCCATAATCTCATCAGCACTAACAAATGAGGCCTCTATATCGATCTGCGTAAACTCAGGCTGACGGTCAGCTCTGAGATCTTCGTCTCTATAGCAACGGGCCACCTGATAATACCGGTCAAAACCAGACATCATCAGCAGCTGCTTATAAATCTGGGGAGATTGTGGCAAAGCAAAAAATTGCCCCGGATAAGTCCTACTCGGCACCAAATAATCTCTTGCTCCTTCCGGCGTAGACTTAGACAAAGTGGGTGTTTCTACTTCTAGAAATTCACCCTCTTCTAAGATCGATCTGATTGCGCTTGTAATGCGTGCTCGCAAACGCAATTTTTCCTGCATTTCTGGCCGTCGTAAATCCATGTAACGATACTTAAGACGAACATCCTCACCCGCATCTGAATATTCATCCAACTGGAAAGGTGGGGTGGCGGCAGCATTAAGAATCTCCAGTTCCTTACCCAGTACCTCGATCTCACCAGTGTCCATCTCGGGATTGACCGTGCCTTCTGGACGATTGCGAACTCGACCCTTAGCTCGAAGAACAAATTCGTTACGCGCTCGATCAGCAGTCTCGAAACTCTCCTGAGTATCCGGGTCGTATACAACCTGAACGATCCCACTTCGGTCACGCACATCTAAAAAGATCACACCACCGTGGTCACGCCGTCTGTGAACCCAGCCGCAGACCTCAACTTCTTCGTCTACATTCGATTTTCTGACTTCACCACAATAATGAGTTCGCATAGTCTAATCTTCTAACTTCGGTTATTTGTCGTTACTGGTCTTCGAAGCATTGCTTGATTTGCTGGCGGACTTCTCAGAGCTAGTACTCGATTTACTGTCACTTTTACTACTAGAATTAGATCCGCTACTTTCTTTTTTTGCACTAGCCTCACCACCCCCTTTATCATCGGACCCAGAAACATTTTTCTTTTTCCCAGACTTGAAATCCGTCTCATACCAACCACTACCACTCAAGCGAAATCCAGCGGCCGATATTTTCTTACGCAACCCTTTCCTACCGCACGCCTCACATATCTTGAGAGGAGACTCGCTCACTTTTTGCAAGGTTTCAAATTCATGGTCACACTTGTCACAAACATATTCAAAAATAGGCATATCAAAACTAAATATTTTTCGCATTGCATCCGCGGGCATGATCTTAAAAAACCCAACAAAAATACAGTTCTTTTACAGGTTTTTCTTGCGGCCAGCCCCTCGATCCATTAAGAAGCAACCAATCAACTCCAAAATGACCAAAAAGATGATTTTGACGGAGATCGAAGAGTCCACCAACTTAACCAAAGTACAAGTTAGCTCAGTTATTGATGGACTTGAATCAGTTATCGAACGGCACATTCGCATGCGCGCGGCTGGTGCATTCACTTTACCTGGCTTGCTTAAGATAAAAGCCGCTAAACGATCAGCGAGCAAGACACGAATGGGCCGAAATCTTGCAACCGGCCAAGAAATGGTTATTCCGGCCAAACCCGCCTCGACCAGAGTCAGAATCACCGCTCTCAAGAAACTCAAGGACATGACAGGTTAAGAGATTGCTCAAGCCCCAGAGCTTCATTGAGTCCGGATCAATGAAACTCTATGAATTTTCAGATATGATTAGTTCATGCGCCAATCACAGATTCTCATCCCAACACTTAAGGAAGAACCTTCCGACGCGGAGGTTGTTAGCCACAAATTAATGATACGGGCCGGTCTGGTAAGGCAACTTGCCAGTGGCCTTTATAGCTGGCTGCCTTTGGGACTGCGAGCGCTTCGAAAAGTCGAGAAAATTATTCGAGAAGAGATGGATAAGACAGGAGCGCAGGAACTATTAATGCCTGTAGTCCAACCATCAGAGTTGTGGGTGGAAACAGGAAGATGGGACAAAATGGGACCAGAACTTTGTCGTCTTCAAGACCGTCATCAAAGGGATTTTTGTCTCGGTCCAACCCACGAAGAAGTAATCACAGATATTTTCAGACGAGAGGTAAATAGTTATAAAGATCTACCTTCGACCTACTATCAAATCCAAACGAAATTCAGAGACGAACCAAGGCCAAGATTTGGATTGATGCGCGCTCGCGAGTTCATCATGAAAGACGCTTATTCTTTTCACGTTGACCAAGCGAACTTCGACGAAACCTATCAAGCTATCTATGATTGCTACTGTGCAATCTTAGATAAGATGCAGCTGGACTATAGAGCAGTCATAGCCGATACAGGGAACATCGGCGGCGAAAACTCACATGAATTTCACGTGCTAGCCCAATCCGGGGAAGACATTATCGTCTACGCAACGAACGGACCGTATGCAGCGAATCTCGAAAAAGCCGAAGCGGCGCCTCTCGAGACTCAGGCTAGAACTACAAAAACTGACATGAACGAAATACATACGCCCGGAGTCTCTACGATCCAAGATGTATCAGCACTTCTATCGATCGAACCCCAAAACATGCTGAAAACCCTCTTAGTAGAAAGCCAGCAAGGACTAATCGCTTTGGTTCTAAGAGGGGATCACGAACTCAACCTCGTTAAAGCTGAAAAAATCCCCGGCATCAAAACGCCCATCACATTTGCAACCGATGAACTGATCGTTAAAGAAACCAGAGCCAACATCGGCTCTCTGGGACCCATTAATTCCTCAATTCCATTACTCGTTGATCGAGAAGCTGCTTCATTAACCGATTTCGCCTGCGGAGCAAACAAAACCGACTATCACTTGGTCAGCTGTAATTGGGATCGAGATCGTCCGCTGGATGATCATGAGATAGTCGACATCAGAAATGTGGTGGAAGGCGATCCCGCAATACAAAATCAAGGAACACTGAAATTCCAACGAGGTATAGAGGTAGGCCACATTTTTCAGCTGGATCGGAAATATAGTACCCCAATGAAAGCAAGTGTGCTGGATGATCAGGGCAAATCAATAACACCAATTATGGGCTGTTATGGCATGGGGGTAACTAGATTGGTTGCTGCGCTCATCGAACAAAATCACGACGACAAAGGGATTGTTTGGCCAACCAACGAGTTAGCCCCATATCATCTGCATATCATTCCCCTCAATTATGATAAATCCGACCTGGTCAAAAAGAATTCGGATGCCATCTACAAAGAAGCTCAATCGATGGGCCTGGAAGTGCTGCTAGATGATCGAAATGAGAGGCCGGGAGTAAAGTTTGCCGATGCTGATCTGATTGGTATACCCCATCGGATTGTTGTAGGAGAACGATCTTTGAAGAACGACTTGGTTGAATATTGCACCCGTAAAACGCTGGAACCCATTCAAGTCCCCGTCAACGAAGTGCTCTCCATAGTAAATATTTCCGGATCATAAGAGTTCGCTAGGGTGTTTTGAGAATCTCTAGTTCTGTCTGAATACCCTCAAGTGTTTGCGGCCCAACCAAGACCCTTGAGACTTTACCATCTGAATCCACGAACACTGTCATAGGCAAAACCTCAGGTTCCGAAAAGCCGAATCTTAATCTTGGATCTTCTATTAATACCGGAAATTCAATCCCCATTTTAGCGACCTGGTCCCGAAGATCGCCCCCGATCAACGCATCGTAGTTAACACCCAAAACCACGACGCCATTTTTCTTACCACTGTGGTGGAGTTGATTTAGTTCGGGTATTTCTTCTTTACATGGCAAGCACCAATCTGCCCAGTAATTTAACAGCAGATACGTGTCTTTAGCCGGTAATAAATTGACCAACTCCCCATTTGAAGTTAGCGCTTTCTCGCTAGTATTACAGGCCAAGAGCAACGCGCCCATCGCAGTGGCCAAGACCGCTTTCAATAAATTTTTGAAAGAATCCATACTCAAAATAATCTATTTCATCGAATTAACGTTTACATGTCGACTTACATTCGACAGAGCATGCCAATTATAATACTGGGCATTAATGAATTGGCAGCAAAATATGAGTGCAATCACAATTTATCACAATCCACACTGCTCAAAGTCGAGGACAACCCTCGACCTACTCAAAGAACAAAATATCGAACCCACCATCATCGAGTATCTAATCAATCCCCCTACCCCTGAAACACTTAAAGAACTGCTCAAAAAACTTGGGCTTACTGCTCGAGAAATCATGAGAGAAAAAGAAAAGCCCTACTCTGATAACAATTTATCAAATCCTGCTATAAGCGAAGATGATTTGTTAAAAATCATGTCGCTAAATCCGATATTGATTGAGCGACCCATCGTGGTTAAAGGAGCTCGTGCCGTGCTTGGCAGACCACCCGAAAACATCATGGAGTTACTGTAACTTGAACCCATATATCTTGGTTCTCTATTTTTCTCAATCGGGTGGAACCGCCAATCTCGCCAAGGAAATATGCCATGGGATCGACGGCGTCAAAGGTATCGAATCGCGACTGAGGACAGTACCCGTTGTGAGCACTACCACAGAACAAACCAAGCCTATCGTCCCCGACGAAGGAGCAATCTATTGTGAAAAACAGGACCTACTAGATTGTGCGGGCCTAGCCATGGGCAGCGCTACTCGTTTTGGAAATATGTCTGGCTCATTGAAGCACTTCCTGGATTCAACAGCGGATCTTTGGATGACCAACGCTTTGGTAGGCAAGCCCGCAAGCTTATTTACCTCCAGCAACTCTCTGCATGGAGGCCAGGAATCTACCTTGCTCTCCATGATGATTCCTTTACTTCATCACGGAATGTGTATCGTCGGACTGCCTTATTCCGAAAGCGCTCTAAAAAACACCAAAACAGGAGGAACCCCTTACGGCGTAACCCACCTTGGAAGTCTCGGAGTTGAACTATCTGATGAAGAGCAGGAACTAGCGCGAAAATCTGGGAAACGCTTAGCCGAAATGGCCTTAGCACTAATTAGATAATCAGTGAATGATGGGTTCAGGAAGCGGCGCAGATTCTACTACTTCTTCGTCTTCCATTTTATGTACTGCAAAACGTTTGGTCGTAATCTCACCGGAGACAACATCTGGGAGCTCTCTCAAAAAATCTTCCATGTGCGAAGTCTGCAGGTGCTCCATAAGCGCCTCCATGCTTTCCCATTCCTGAAAAACCATTAGCGTATCAGGGTCACTCAGCCCCAAGTAAAAATCATAAGAAATACAGCCTTCTTCAGACCGTGTTGCCGACACCATCTTTCGAGCCAACTCAATCGCCTTATCTCTCGACTCAGACCTAAGTGGAATATTTCCTTGAACAATAATCACTTTCTAATCCTAAAGTTCCCAATTCACAAACTGTCGTTTCAACTCATCGATGACGGCAGCATCTTCTATCGTTGAAGGTATCGAATAATCCTCACCATCAATCATTTTTCGCATGACCTGACGAAGTATCTTACCAGAACGGGTCTTAGGTAAGCGCTCTACTATTAATATTCTTTTGAAATTAGCGATTGCACCAACCGACTCTCTCACCATCGAGACCAATTCGGCTTCGAGTGCTTCGCTGGAGATATTAGTTCCGTCTTTTAAAACAATCAGCGAGACAGGGACCTGGCCTTTTTCTTTCTCGTTTATGCCAACAACTGCACACTCTGCGATCACTGTATGTCGGGCCACTACTTCTTCAATTTGGCCTGTAGAAAGACGATGACCCGCCACATTAATGACGTCATCCATTCTTCCCATTACATAAATGTATCCATCTTGGTCACGATAGCCGCCATCGCCAGTCAAATAAAATCCCGGATAATCCTGCCAGTAACCACTCTCATAACGATCGTGGTCTCCCCATACTGTCGGAAATCCGCTCGGCGGTAGTGGGCCTTTTACTACTATCGCACCTTCCTGATTGGGCCCTACTTCAGATCCATTTTCATCCAATACGCGCACGTCGTAGCCGGGCGCTGGCAACGTAATTGATCCCGCCTTGGTTTCTAACAATTCGATACCTGCCATGTTTCCACTAATGGTCCATCCGGTTTCGGTTTGCCACCAATGATCTATAACAGGAATATTCAATTTCTCTTTCAACCAATGATAAGTTGGCGGATCCAGGCGCTCCCCGGCAACAAACTGGTACTTCAAACAAGAGATGTCGTATTGATCTTTCAATTTGCACTCCGGATCTTCCTTCTTAATTGCTCGGAAGGCGGTCGGCGCAACAAAAAACGATTTAACCCCATACTCGGATACGACCCTCCAAAAAGCTCCAGCATCCGGAGTCCTGATCGGTTTACCTTCATACAAGATAGAAGCACAGCCTTTCAGAAGCGGTCCATAAACAATATAGGAATGACCCACAACCCAACCAACGTCAGAAGCAGCCCAAAACACGTCTCCAGCATCAATATCATAAACCGCACCCATGCTGTACTTTAACGCAACAGCATGGCCTCCATTATCTCTGACGATTCCTTTGGGTTTCCCCGTAGTGCCGGAGGTATACAGAATATAAAGTGGATCAGTCGCCTTAACCGCAACACAACCCGTTGCATTAGAGCCCGCCTCCCAAGTCTTCCAATCAATATCTCGATTTTCATCAAGAGAGGCTACTAACTGGGGGCGTTGAAGAATCACACAATGATCCGGCTTGAAATTAGCCAAGCCGATTGCTGCGTCAAGAAGAGGTTTATATTCGATGACCTTTTCAATCTCGATACCACAAGAGGCCGATAAAATAACTTTCGGCTCCGCATCATCAATGCGACTTGCTAACTCCGGGGCCGCAAAACCACCAAAAACTACCGAATGAACTGCCCCGATTCGAGCGCAAGCCAACATAGCGACCACGGTTTCGGGCACCATGGGCATATAGATGACAACTCGGTCGCCCTTACCCAATCCTAGCGATCTTAACCCCCCCGCAACTCTGGAAGTCCATTCCAGTAATTCAGAGAAGGAATAACGCGCTTTGGTCTGCGTGACTGGAGAATCGTATATCAACGCCGTATTGTCGCCACGGCCTTCTTCAACATGCCAATCTAACGCCGCATAACAGGTATTCATTTCACCATCTACAAACCACCTGCCCACACCATTTTCATCTTGAGCAAGAATTTGCTTCGGGGTTTTTGTCCAGGGTATATCCTCAGCCTTAACCGACCAAAATCCTTCGGGATCCGCTAAGGAGAACCGATATTCATCCGCGTACGCCATAACTATCTAGCATTCTTCTCACAATTGATGAGTTTCTACTATAACTGAACCGCGCCGCTTGCTCCCAGTTTATCGATCTCATTTTGCTCAAATCCATAGTCCAAAAGCACCGACAAAGTATCTTGACCGGGAACACGAGCTCCTCCCGAAATTTCAGCCTGAGTCCTGGAGAATCTCGGAGCCGGAGCTTGCTGGATCACGCCGTCGATTTCCAGGTAGCTATTTCTAGCAACATTATGAGGATGCGATGGGGCATCAAAAATACTCAGGACCGGCGCAAAACAAACATCGGAACCCTCCATAATTTCGCACCATTGAGCCTGGGTCTTTGAACGAAATACTCTCTCGAGGTCTTTACTCAATTCCGGCCACAAACTTTGATCCATCTGGGGACCGTACTTTTCTTTATCGAGCCCCGCTTTTTCAACCAACTCAGAATAGAACTGAGGTTCTATGGACCCAATACAGACAAATTTTTCATCTTGTGTTTCATAGGTATCATAAAAGTGGGCTCCCCCGTCTAGCATGTTGCTTCCTCTTTCCTCAGTAAACGCACCTCCTGCGGCCATCGAAAAGAACATCGCCATGAGACTTGCTGTTCCGTCTACCATAGCCGCATCTACTACCTGGCCTTCACCAGATTTTTGAGCCTCGAGGAGGCCGCATACCATCCCAAAAGCTAGCAACATCCCTCCGCCTCCAAAATCGCCCACCAGATTTAATGGTGGCACCGGCTTTTCTGCCTTACGGCCAATCGCATGCAATGCCCCTGCTAGCGCGATGTAATTTATGTCGTGCCCTGCCGCATTCGCCATGGGTCCGGTCTGACCCCAACCGGTCATCCGACCATAAACAAGTCGCTTATTTCTTTCCTGGCAAATATCAGGACTCAAACCAAGGCGCTCCATAACGCCAGGCCTAAACCCTTCAAAAAGACCATCCGACGATTCAACCAATCGCAAGACCGTCTCAACACCTTCTGTCTGTTTCAAATCAACCGCTATCGATCGACGATTTCTAGCTAACACATCTTTTGGTGCACGTTCAGCGCCGCCCGTCCGTTCAACTCGTATCACCTCCGCGCCCATATCTGAGAGCATCATTCCGCAAAAAGGACCAGGACCGATTCCTGCCAGCTCGATTATCCGAAAACCATTAAGTGGTCCCATCACCGTCTCCTATATTTGTTTCTGCAAATCCATTATTCAACCGAATCAGATCGAGCGCGAAAATTAATTTCGCACCTTAAATATTTCCTGGGCATAGACAAGCAACCCTACCTGTTTTTTCGCCACAATATAAAGCAAACTCAGCGTGTGAGGAAAATTATACATTGCGACTGTGATTGTTTTTATGCCGCTGTTGAAATGCGAGACAACCCTCTGTTGTCTGACTTACCTCTCGCAATCGGAGGTTCACCTCAAAAAAGAGGGGTTGTCGCTACGTGTAACTACCCGGCAAGAAAGTTTGGCATCCATTCAGCAATGCCGATGAGTCAGGCAATCAGAGCCTGTCCAGAATTAAATATCCTGCCGCCTAACATGAAAAAGTATCGAGACGAATCACAGCGAATACGCCAGATTTTTTCCTGTTACACGGAAAAAGTGGAGCCTCTTTCGCTAGACGAAGCCTTCCTAGATGTCTCAGATACAAAACTGGCAGATGGCAGTGCGACTCACGTTGCGACGCAAATAAGAGAACGGGTAAGAAATGAAATTGGCGTAACAATATCTGCCGGCATAGCATCGAATAAATTTCTCGCCAAGATTGCGTCCGACTGGAACAAGCCAGATGGCCAGTTAACCATTCCCCCAGAAAAGGCACAGGCATTCATAGACAAACTACCGATTAATAAGATTTTTGGCGTAGGACAGGTCACGGGGGAAAAAATGCGGAAACAGGGGATCAGGACCTGCTCCGACCTTAAACAAATGAGCCTATCCCATCTGGTTTCCCAATACGGGAAATTTGGCGCCCGCTTATATGAGCTATGCCGAGGCATCGACAAACGGCCCGTGAATATCACCAGAAAAAGAAAATCCATCAGCGCAGAGAGGACATTCGCAACGGACCTAAATAACCGAGAAGATTGCCTAGCCAATCTTGGCGAAATCATCAAAGACCTAGAATCGCGAGTTATCAATTCAGCCTACGAAAACCGTATCTGTCGTCTCAACGTAAAGATACGTTTCAACAATTTCAAAATTACGACTGCGAGCTCACCGCATACCTCAATTCAAAAGCCAGAATACGAACATCTATTGTCAAAGGCATGGAACCGACAATCGCTGCCTGTTCGTCTACTTGGTGTAGGCGTCGACATAACAAACAGCCAAGACATTATTCAAGCGGATCTTTTCTGATTTATTGCGCACTACGCGACAAACTGAATATCCGCAAATTTCTCATACATTATGTTGCTCGCTCTAAGCTGCTCGTGATTGCCTTCGCCTACCAGTTTCCCTTTATCAATTACCAAGATTCGATCCGCTTGTCTAACCGTGGAAATTCTATGAGCTACGACCAATATGCTCATCGAACCTTTCATTTGTTCGATACTTGAGCGGATCTTACTTTCGCTTTCTGCATCCAAAGCACTGGTAGCTTCATCCAACAACAATATCGATGGCCTTGCGAGAAGCGCCCTGGCTATTGCAATCCTTTGTCGTTGACCGCCTGAGAGCCCAACACCATCTTCACCTATTTTCGTGTCTAACCCTTTTGGCAAATCATCGATAAAGTCGACATGAGCCAATTCCAAGGCTTCATTAATGTCAGCATCGGACACGAGTCGATTTACATACAACAGATTGCTTCTTAACGTACCGGAAAACAGAATCGGATCTTGCGCAACGAAGCCCAGTTCCCCTCGAACCGCCTCCAAAGAAAATTCTTTGATGTCTCTCCCATTTAATTCAATAACCCCTGAGCTTGGATCATAAAATCGCTGAATCAGATCAAACATCGTGCTTTTGCCAGCGCCAGAAGGGCCAACTATAGCCACCATTTCACCGCTATTAACCTGGAAATCAATATCCGATAAGACTCTGTTGTGGGGCCTTGTCGCATAAGCAAAGGAAACCTTTTTAAATTCCAGATTCACTTTCGCGAAATCTAGTACCTTTGGTTCGGCCGGACTCATAATCTCAATAGGCGATTCCAACAACTCTACTAATCTCTCCGTTGCTCCCGCTGCTCTTTGCAAATCAGAATAGACTTCACTAATTGCCCCAACAGCCCCGGCAACCAAAACCGCATAAAAGATAAAAGCTCCCAATTCTCCTGCCGTAGTAGAGCCCAATATAACGTTCTGTCCGCCCACCCAGATCATTACTGCAATCGCACCAAACACTAGCAACATCACAATTGCTATCAACAGAGCTCTTTGTTTGATTCTCTTAACCGCCACAGAAAACGCGTCCTCGGCATATCCAATAAAACTGGCTTCATCTTTTTCTTGATGATTAAAAGCCTGCACAGTCTTAATGTGCCTTAGGCTCTCCCCTGCATAGGTTCCCACATCAGCCAATCGATCTTGGCTCTCTCGTGATAAGGAACGAACCTTCCGGCCAAATACGACAATCGGAATCACCACCAACGGCACTCCGCCGATTGCAATCAAAGAAAGAAAAGGACTGGTTACAACCAATAGAATCATGCCGCCGAAAAAAAGCAGGATATTTCTTAACGCAACTGACACACTCGATCCTATAACTGTCTGCAGTAACGTAGTGTCAGTCGTAATCCGAGTTTGTATTTCACTAGGCAAATTAACCTCGAAGAACCCCGGATGCATTCTTAGAAGCCGAGAAAAAACCGCAATTCTGATATCTGCACTTATTCTCTCCCCAATCCACGACACAAAATAAAATCGAATGAAAGTGCCAAGGGTCAGCAGGACGACGAAGGAGACAAAATAAATGAGCGCCTCATCTAAAGAGTCGTTATTACCACTCGAAAATCCGCTATCTATAAGCAATCGCACACCTTGTCCGATCAACAATGTCGCTCCTGCAGTGATCACAAGGGCAACACTTGCGCAGATAATTTGAGTTCTATAGGGCGATAAAAATTTAAGAGCTGGCGTTAGCCTTCTGATGTCTTTAGTCCCGCCACGTTCATGACCATCTTCCATATATGTATTATGAACACCTCAGGTTCAAGAAGCGATCCTGTTTGAGGATCGATTAATTTAGCGATAAGGTAGCTTGGTCGATTGGAGGTCGATTAATAATTTTTATGACTAGTGAATTGGAATTTCTGGAAAACCGTTCAGGAGAGAATCCTGTCGGCACCGTTATATGGCTCCATGGTCTGGGTGCAGACGCCACTGATTTCGAACCTTTGGTACCGATGCTCGATCTGGCTGTCGCATTGAAATTTATCTTTCCAAATGCTCCTGAAAGACCAATCACAATCAACGGCGGAGCAACAATGCGTGGTTGGTACGACGTTGATCAACTCAGCGCAGATGGCGCACTCTCTGATATCGAAGAGTCTGCAGATTCCATTTCAATGCTAATAGAAGAAGAGATCAATCAGGGCACTCCCGCAGAAAAAATCACCGTGGCAGGATTTTCTCAGGGTGGCGTGGTGGCGCTGCACCTGGGCCTTTCGTACAGCAAAAGACTAAAGGGGATCGTGGCGCTTTCTACATATTTATATGACCCAGAATCAGTCATCGACAGAATCAGCTTCACGAATATCGATATACCGATTTTCATGGCTCACGGGATATCAGACCCCATGATCCCGATTACCAAAGCAATCACCTCAAGAGAGACACTGCTGGGACACAACTATCCAATCCAATGGCACGAATACGCCATGGGCCATCAAGTTTGCCCACAAGAGATCTCAGAAATAGGCAAATGGCTGAACAACCTTTATCTCAACTAAACCCCAATCTCCAAGAAACCCCTGACAGCTGGATCAAAGTTGTTATACGACAGTTCGACGAGTTTTTGAAGGATCACGCTTCTTGCGAAAAAAAGGCGTCCGGCATGGCCATGAGCATGGCGTCCCATTATCCAGATCGAACTAAATTGTTAAACGCCATGATCGATTTGGCAGTAGAAGAACTCGATCATTACCGCGAAGTAGTGCGTATTTTACTAGCGCGCGATGAAAAACCTGGGCCAGATACTAAAGATCAATATATCCTAGAACTTAACAATTTGATCAGGAAAGGAAGCGAGCACTTTTTGCTCGATCGCCTATTGATCGCCTCGCTAGTGGAACGAAGAGGTGCGGAAAGATTTCGCATAATTTCACGACATGTTCGTGAACCTTCGTTGAAGCGCTTCTATAACTCAATAACCAATAGCGAACACCGACATTGGCGCCTTTTCCTCGAGCTAGCCTGTGAATACTTCTTGGAAGAGGAGATCAGCGACCGGCTTGTTATTCTTGCCTCTGAAGAAAACAAAATAATGCAGAGCCTGCCGATCAAACCTGCCCTACACTAAAAAAACACCTCATGAGCAATGCGATCCTTAAATACCTGGAAAAATATTGCGAAGACGAGACTCATCGTCTAACAGTACCAACAAATTCCTTTGAACAAGCTCTGGTCATACCAGCATACGATGAAAATACGGCGTTTATAAAAACCATTCGCATAAAGGAGAACCCAAACGTCCTCGGAATTATCGTCATCAATAAGCCAGACAATGCTTCCATAAAATCCACTCATAGGACCTTCGAACTCTTACACCATCTAAAAAAACTAGATTTCCCAAACCTCCTAATCATCGATAGAGCCAATGAGCCTATAAATTCTAGGCAAGGGGTCGGTTTAGCCCGAAAAATCGGGACGGATCTTGCGGTTAAGATGTATGCGGCCCAACAAATAAAAAGCCCATGGATCAGACAGACCGACGCTGATGCTACTCTAGATACAAAGTACTTCAAAACGAGCATGCCCGCGGAAGGCGCGGTCGTCTACCAACACAAGCACCAAACAACAGACCCCAAGATCTCGACAGCTATCGCTTTGTACGACGCTCATATGTCCTACTATGTTTCAGCACTTAAAGCACAAGGGTCCCACTATGCATTTCCTACCTTGGGAAGTACCATCGCGATCCATGCCGACACCTATGCTCAGGTCAGGGGATACCCAAAGCGAAATGCGGGTGAAGACTTCCACCTACTAAACAAGGTGGCTAAGACCAAGAGCGTGCACTACTCTCATCATTCAACTGTTGTTTTAGAAGCCAGAATCTCTGACCGAGTGCCCTTTGGAACAGGCCCATCCATCAGGAATATCCTGGAAATTCTTGAGGATGACTCCCTCGGAATAGGCTACTTAAGCTACGACTTTAGAGTATTTCGTCTATTGGGAACGGCCCTTAAACAACTAGCGCAGCTCGCCCGAACGCCCACCACAATCAAGCCTATCATTAGTGGCTTCCTTGATGAATTAGGATTCGCGAAAGTAGTTAAGGTATTACACACCAAATACCATTCAGTTGATCAACGCCAAGAGATTCTGAAACAGTGGTTCGACGGGCTCAAAACGCTCCGTTTTATACATGCGGCTCAGAAAATCTATCCTAAGCAACCCCTGCTTACGAGCTTACGAAACCTTCCACCAATAATTCGTAATGAGATTTTACATAACAACGTTGTACTGAAAAATCTTCTAGATGAGAATCGACTCTAAGCTAGGCTTTAATACCCGGTCAATTAATACCAGACAGCTTTACTTTATCTGAGTAAAATCGCGGCAGAGCGATTAATCGGAAAAGAAAAACCTTATTATTTCCATGACAAAAATATTTATCGATGGCCAAGTCGGCACAACAGGGCTCCAGATATTTGACATGCTGCACAAGCGCGACGATATTGAAGTGCTATCTATCCCTGACGATCAAAGAAAAGATCCCGAAGTTCGAAAAGAATTGATCACGGCATCAGAAATCTCAATCTTATGCTTGCCAGACGACGCGGCCAGAGAAGCTGTTGGCCTTAATGCAGATGAAAGCCGAATCATCGATGCCAGTACTGCTCATCGAACCAGCGACGATTGGGTCTATGGTCTACCGGAAATGAGCCAAGCGCAGAGAGAAGCGATTAAAGGTGCAAAGCTACTTAGTAATCCTGGATGTTATCCCCAGGGATTCATTTTGTTAGTAAAACCACTGATAGACGATGGTTTGGTCAATCCAGACACTAACCTCATTTGCAGCGCGGTCTCTGGTTATTCTGGTGGCGGCAGACAGATGATCGAAACATTTGAAGCTCCCCAAAAAAAGGATACTGACAAATTCGCTGTTCAAGACTACGGTTTAACTCTGAATCACAAGCATGTACCAGAAATGCAGAAATATTCGGGGCTCTCTAGAGCGCCGATTTTTCTGCCAAGCGTGGCTAACTACTATAAGGGTATGATCGTTAGAGTGCCCATCGCGATGGAGATGCTAAATCAGGGCTCGGCCGATAAAGTAGCCAGCTGTCTAAACCAGAAATACGAACACAACCCGTTCATTCGGATATACGATTGCAATGATCAAAACCCATTAGAGGAAGGTCGTTTGAACGCAGTCGCCTGCAACGGCACTAATTTCATGGATTTAATGATATTTGGTAATACGCAGCAAATCGTTTTGATGGCACGATACGATAACCTGGGCAAAGGTGCTGCTGGGGCGGCCATTCAAAATCTCAATCTGATGTTGGGCTTCAACGAGGAAACAGGACTGTGACTACCCCATTACACGAGATGACAACTGAACAACTTAGCCAGCTAGAGGCAGAGTGGGATAACGATTTTACTGCACTTCTTGGACAAAACCTTCAACTTGATCTAAGTCGAGGAAAACCTAGCCATAAGCAACTCGAGCTAAGTCACAAAATATCGAACTCAACCACCGAAGACTTCTTTTCCTCGGATGGAACGGACACCCGAAACTACGGCAATTTAAGAGGGGTCATCGAAGCAAGAGAACTTGGTGCCAAAATCCTAGGCACCACAGCAGAAGAAACCTTTGCAGTAGGTAACTCGAGTTTATCTCTGATGTATCTGGTCACCCAAACGGCTCTCAACGCAGGCCTATGGCAAGATAATCGATGTTGGAAAAACACAAGCAAAGTAAAAATGATCACTCAAGTCCCGGGTTATGACAGACACTTTACGATTTGTGATTCGCTAGGCATCGATATGGTCAACGTCAAACTCAAAAGTGACGGCCCTGATATAAACGCGATAGAAAAAAAAGTAGCAGAAGACCCAGAAATCAAAGGCATTTGGTGTGTGCCGAAATACTCTAACCCTACAGGCTGCACTTACTCTTCTGAAACCGTAAGAGCGTTCGCGGAGCTTCCAAAAAAATCAGCAGCAAACGACTTCATTGTTTTTTGGGATAACGCTTATGCCGTTCATGAAATTAAATATCCTGGCGACGAGCTAGCATCAATTATGGAAGCCGGGAAATCCTTAGGGTCCGGGGATCATTTGGTTCAATTTGGATCTACCTCTAAGATTACATTTGCCAGCGGCGGAATCGCCTTTGTTAGCTCTAGTGAACTGGTGCTCAACACACTAGAAAAACAGATTAGCACATTCTCCATTGGCTCCGACAAAGTCAATCAGCTCAAACAAGCACGATACCTAAACGAGCATTTAGAACAGCACATGGAAGATCACGCGAAGTTGCTGTCACCAAAATTTTCTCTCGTACTTGAGTCTCTTGAGAACGACCTTAGTTCCTTAAACATTGCGAATTGGACTGATCCAAGCGGTGGCTATTTCATCTCGCTTGATATGAGCAGGCCCATTGCTGACCAGATTATCGAATTAGCAAAAACGGCGGGGTTAATCTTAACGCCTGCTGGCGCGACTTATCCTTCTGGAACCGATCACGAAAATAGAAATATTCGCATTGCACCAAGCTTTGCGGAGCAAGACGAATTAAAAACAGCGATGGAAGTTTTAACTCTGTGCGCTAGACTTGTCAGTATTAGAGATTTAATCAAGAACAGGTAGTAACCCCTCACAATGACAAAGTGGTCATTAGATAAATTTATCGTCCCGGAAGTAGCTGATAAAGATCGATTTCATGATTTCGAGCTGCCTGAGCCCATGATGAGAGCGATTTGTGAATTAGAATATCAATATTGCACGCCCATACAGAGCAAAACACTACCATTGAGCCTAGCCGATTATGACATTACTGGTCAGGCGCAGACTGGAACAGGCAAAACAGCGGCATTTTTGATTACGTTATTAACTCGATTCTGGGAATCGCCACGGTCTAGTAATTCCTCCACAGGAACGCCCAGAGCCTTGATTCTCGCACCCACTCGAGAGCTTGCGCTTCAAATTGAAAGCGACTCGAAGGATTTAAGTAAATACATGGAAGAATCGACAGTCTGTGTGGTGGGAGGCATCGACTTTAAGAAACAGAGAGAAAAGCTGCTCGCCCAGCCAGTAGACATTTTGATCGCAACACCCGGACGCTTGATCGATTTTGTCAACAGAAAGGATGTCGATCTCAAGGAAGTCGAGGTATTGGTTATTGATGAAGCCGACCGAATGCTAGATATGGGCTTCATACCCGATGTCAGACGCATTGTTTATAAAACGCCACACAAGAAACAGCGTCAGACCCTATTTTTTTCAGCCACATTTAATGACGATGTGATGCGCTTAGCACAATCCTGGACCATCCAGCCCGAACATATCATCATAGAACCGGACAACGTTGCGACCGATACCGTAGATCAAAAATTCTGGCTCTTATCTAACCACGAAAAAGAACAAAGTCTTCTTAAACTCCTAAAAAGCCAAAGTATCGGGCAAAGCATCGTATTTACCAATCGGCGGGACGAGACACACAATCTGACCCAATATTTAAAATCTAAGAAGGTTCAGTGTGAAGCCTTGGCGGGTGACATACCGCAGAAAAAACGTTTAGCTACGCTAAGTCGATTCAAAGACGGGTCACTGAAATTTCTCATTGCAACCGATGTCGCAGGAAGAGGGATCCACGTAGAAGGCATTTCACACGTGATCAACTTCACATTGCCGGAAGACCCAGAAGACTATGTGCATCGAATAGGAAGAACAGGACGAGCTGGAAACGAGGGGACCTCGATTAGTTTTGTCACCGAAGACGATGCATTCAATCTACCAGCAATTGAAGAATATCTAGGCATGCAGGCTAACTGCGAACAGCCCGAGTTCGATTAAGGGAAACGTGTTACTTTATATTCGCATGGTGAGGCAGAATTATTTCTGCTAATAATGAGGCCAGCGAAAAAAAGGAAATGCTATGCAAACTAAAATAGCCGTCGTCCAACACAATGCGGGAACCGACGTAGAGCAGAACCTTTCAACATTAGAAACATTAACCACTCAAGCGGCCAGTGAGGGTGCAAAAATCGTATGCTGGGCGGAAGCCTTTGCTTATTTGGGACGTCATGAAGGAAAACTAGAAATACTTGAGCGACTCCCCGAGGGAGGACCAATCTTAAAAAGATGCCAATCCCTGGCTAAAAGGCTGAACGTCGAAATCCTGCTGGGGGGGTTTCACGAGGCAGATCCTGACCATATAGAGAGATGCTTTAACACCAGTATTTATCTTTCTGATCAAGGCCAAATCGTCGATATCTATCGAAAAATCCATTTATTCGACGTAGACATTGTTAATGGACCTCGACTAATGGAATCAAAGCACACTTCAGGTGGCGATCTCGCAGTGGCCGCAAAGTCCACAATCGGGAAACTCGGATTAACCGTCTGCTACGATCTCAGATTTCCCAGCCTATTTCAAAAGTTGACTGATTTGGGGTGTACGGCAATTTCTGTTCCATCAGCATTTACCAAAACCACCGGTGAAATGCATTGGCATCACCTGCTTTGCGCTCGCGCTATAGAAAATCAGGCCTATATCGTGGCCCCTGCACAGCATGGCCAACACAGCAAGAATCGAGCATCTTACGGTCATTCGCTTATTGTTGATCCCTGGGGGGAAATCGTTTGCGAACTTCCAGAAGGTGATGGCTACGCGATCGCTCTATACGATCTCGCAAAGGTTGAAAGTGCGAGAAGCGAAATACCTAGCCTGATGAACCGTCGGCCATTCAAGTAGCTGTTTTTTATGGATAACGTCAGCAACAAATTAACCATAGGACTCGTGCAGCTAGCGGCGCTCTTGATTATTATCGCCGGGGTAAGAACCGCTCAAGACCTAATCGTTCCTTTCCTACTGTCTATCTTCATTGCAACGATAGCTGCAACTCCTATGTTTTGGTTAAACAAAAGAGGAGCTCCAAGCTGGCTATCGATTTGCTTAGTCATGATTGGAATCATATTGTCGATCATATTCATTGGCGGACTCGTCGCACAGTCCACATCCAGCTTTACAGAGAAACTTCCTTTTTACCAAAGCCAACTTCTAGTTCTACAACAAGAGCTTGTGAACTCGGTGACCCCCTTCAGCACATACCTAAACCTTGAATTAGATCTTGCCGGCGCTCTGGGAAATTTCTCGCCGACAACCATACTAAACGTTGCTAGCACCACGATTTCCGGCCTTGGATCAGTCTTGAGTAATAGTTTCTTAATTATCCTTACTGTCATATTTATGTTGGCCGAAGCTACCTCCTTCCCAAAAAAATTAAACATGGTCTTAGCTAATCCCGAAAAAAGCCTTCTATACTTTTCTGAATTCACTAAGAATCTTAATAACTACATTGCTATTAAAACCACTCTTAGTGCGGCTACGGGACTAGTGGTTGCCATCTTTCTTTCGCTAATTGGAGTCGATTTTCCGATCTTATGGGGACTTCTTGCGTTTCTACTTAATTTTGTTCCGAATATCGGTTCGATCATAGCGGCTATCCCCCCTTTAATATTAGCCTATGTCCAATTAGGCAGCCTAACTGCCAGCCTGGTCATCGTCGGGTTTGTGATCATCAATATTTTCATCGGCTCATTTGTTGAACCGAAATATCTTGGTAAGGGGCTAGGGCTTTCGCCCCTGGTGGTCTTCTTATCACTAGTGTTTTGGGGATGGGTATTAGGGCCCATAGGCATGTTACTTTCGGTACCGCTTACTATGACAGCCAAACTCGCTCTTGAGGCGAATCCTAGCACGAACGGCATTGCTATTCTTCTAGGCGCATCAGAGCCGCCCGAACAAGAAGAAATAGGCACTAGCGATTAGGAATAGACAACCGAATGTCTAAATTTGTTAGGACTAGTATCCAAAAGATGAACGGTTATTCCTGGGGCGAACAGCCCGGAAAAATTGCGAATCTCATAAAACTGAATACGAACGAAAACGCTTACCCCGCAAGTGCTGATGTTACAACGGTACTCGATAATCTCAATCTCGAAGACCTAAGAACCTATCCAGTGCCCCTAGCAGACGAGCTCAGAGCAGAGATTGCTTATATTCACGGAATAAGCCTAGAGAACATAGTTCTTACCAATGGTGGCGACGAAGGTCTGCGGCTTGCCATGACAACTTTCGTGAACCCAGGCGACGCTTTTTGTTTTGCCAATCCAAGCTATTCTCTATATCCGGTACTCGCGAACATACAAGACGCGATGATTCGCCCCGTTCCTTATTCTGATTCCTGGGAAATACCAAACCAATTTGCGAGCAAAATAATTTCTTACGATGCCAAGTTAACCTGCTTAGTAAACCCTCATGCACCTAGTGGTACCCTTTATACTGTAAGTGATATAAGTAAACTCGCCGATCACATTCCTGGTGTATTGCTGATCGATGAGGCTTACGCTGATTTCATCGATCCTGAGCTAAACTATCAATCGGCCTCTCTGTTAGAGAGTCACGACAATATATTGATCCTTCGGTCTTTCAGCAAAGGCTACTCTTTAGCTGGTCTTCGGCTAGGCTACCTCCTGGGAAGCAACCCTCTAATCGCGCCCATATTGAACAAAACAAGAGACAGCTACAACGTTGGTTCTATTCAACAGAAAATCGGCATCGCTGCCATAAAAGACCAAGACTATGCTCAAAGTATATGGTCCAGAATCCGAGACAACAGGACACAATTACAAGAACAACTGAATGCCTTAGGCCTTACTAGTCCTCCATCACAGTCGAACTTTCTATTAGCTCATATAAATGAGGATATAGGTATCAGTGCAAAGAAGCTTTATCAATCACTCAAAAAGATGAATATTTACGTGAGGTATTTCGATGACACGTATCTTAAAGATCACTTAAGAATAACTGTTGGTACTCAAGAACAAAATACTGCACTGATCAACGCCATTGAACAGGCCCTAAACGTATAATCGCAATTTTTTTAATCCTTCCGGGAAAGTGGTTAGC
>CAZYHH010000014.1:0-21862 GCA_964647295.1 uncultured Pseudomonadales bacterium | reverse complement strand
CTTCAACTCTGATGTAATGAACGCTGGCACTAAGACACTAATGGGAATATCAGACATCTGGTCGACCGCAGGTTGTTCCGCCATCTCCATAAACAAAAGCATATCTTTTTCCCGAGTTTGACCCAACATGAACTCTTGCAATGGAACGATGGCTCGATCCAAGCCCACATCAAACGAAATTTCTTCGTTCTGCACCGGAAGTAGAGCTTCGTCATATATCTTCTGGAGCACTGGATTCATGATATACAAAGTCAAAAACAAGGCGATGCCTACCAAAACCTGGTTTGGGGGCGTCTGTGCAGTGCCCAATGCCTGTCTTAGTAAAGACAGAACAATAATAATCCGAGTAAACGAGGTCATCAGTATTAACATTGATGGCAACAACGCCAAAACTGTCATCAAGATAATGAGTTGTAGGGACAAGCTATATTCTGTTCCGGACTCGTTGCCCTCAAAAATCGTCATCGCTGGAATGCCCTCAGCGATGCCAGTGCCAGGAAGAAATAGGCTAAACAATAATAGGACCGGCGCGAAAAATCTGACCGTCAACCAATTTGGAGTTGCACTAGGTCGATTTAACATTTGATTGCCATCGCTGCTATCTTTCATCTTTACTTCACTTCAACCCGTTTCACTTGAAACACAAAATCATCTAACAAACTTCCCAGTTGATTGCTCAACGAACAAAAACAGTAAATCTGGCCCAATTCATGCTTAGTCAGAAGTACGTCAGTATTCTATTTATAGCGTTATATGAGCAAAATCGGTGCCATCAATTTAGGCAAATATAAATCATATAAATCAAAGACTTATATTTTATGATCAACAGAAGATACAAACCTTGTCAGAAAGCGGACACTGTCTCGATAAAGCAGGAAAAACAAAAATCTGCCTCAAATCGGAAAATCAATGCCGGAAAACCGGTAATTTTTTGGTGGTTGTTCCTCCTTCTTCAATCGCCAGTATTTAGTTTTGCGATCGAATCAACCAACAATACTTCGCTAAGGGAGGAGGTGCCTTTTTACACGTGTTTTACTGACGCGGCAGAACTACATAACATCGATCGCAACTGGCTCATCGCAGTAGCTATTATCGAAAGTAGTCTGGATCCTTCGGCAATATCCAAAGCTAACGCCATGGGAATCATGCAAATCAAGTGGCCGCAGACCGCAAAACACCTGGGTATCGAAGATCAGAGAGTCCTGTTCGATCCATGCTCCAGTATTGAGGCCGGCGCAAGATACTTGATAGAAGTAAGAACACCATATCTACAACTACCCAAAGAAGAGCGCAATAACATGATGCTGGCAGCCTACCGAATAGGTCCAAACGCCCTAAAGAGCCTAAATCGATTGCCACCGGTCGCTGAAGAATATATCAAAAAAGTAAGATTCGAAAAAAATAGTCTTGACCAACTCATTGAAATATCCGGACAAAATTGCATTCTCGAAGAGCTGAAAAACTTATCACTAAAAACCCATCACCCCTTGGAACGAGGCCAGCGATCGATTGAATGGATTGCTCACAATCATCAAAGCTGTGATCAAACTAGCTGGAAACAACTAATTAACAATCTTCCAATTTGGTTAGGCACGGCTCACAGCAGCCTAAAATTACAAGCGCTTCTATCTGGGCTTTTCGGCAGCTAAGGCGAGACTTTTAAATACTCCTCAGACTAAAGATCCGATAGCATTTCAAAGCATAAATGCTGCATCGACTCTATCGATTCCCACTGAGAATCGATCAACTCGAGTTCTTCTTTAAGGCTTCTGATAGTCTTACTCAAAGATTCGCTGTTCACCTCAGTTTTTTCAAAGATCTCTTCCAAATATTCACTATTTTTTTGAGCTCTATCGGTCAATCTAGCTGTGGTTTTTGCATTTTTCGCGGCAAGGGCCTTTAAACCTCGATTCGGTATTCCATTATTAACTAAATCCAGATTAATCTTGTGTTGAACCGTGTTGTATTCATAAACTTTAGAATTGGTTTTGGAGATGGTTCCCAGTAAGCCAATCACCGTACGGTTGACCTTGCTCATCGAGCTATTAATGTCGAGCACATGCCCCGTCAGACTTGCTCGGTGGTTTAAATAATCGAGCTCGGCTTTATCGATCAAAACTTCTTGTTCCTCAGAACTCAAATTCTCTTGGCAACGAATCAAGCCTTTACGTATTCGAAAAATATTCTCTGTCACTTCATTTAGGATTTGGCGATTTTCACTAAAAGCTGCTAACACCATTTTTAGTCCTTCTATGGCATTTTCAGTAACCCTCGATCTGGCCGCATAAGCCTGTGCACGATTGGCATTCACTTGAGATTGCAGCTCAAATAATTCGGCAACGTACTCTGAATTCAGTTTTTTATCATCCGACATCCTCTTCTCCCGCAATAAAGCAAACCGAGAAAGTGTATCCCGGCCGGGCTAAAATTTCTCTGGCTTTTTTCTTAACGATAGCTAACGGCTTTCTTTATCTCTGGCCAACAAGCTTTGTAGTTGCTGCTTAAAACCAACACTCGCTCGAACGCCATCTTCAGCGACAGTTGGCATATCTGACTCCGGTTGATTGTCTAACAATGTGATTTGGTTTGGTGAAACACCTAATAACAACCTACGATCCGCATAATTGATAACCAATAGCTTATGTTTTGCATCAATCCGGCAGACTTCTAATATTACGGCGGACTTGCCCGAAAGACCCAGATTACCCAAACTACGAGATTTTAAAAACCACAGAGTGGCTAACAACAATCCAACAACAAAAATAAAGCTGAGAATAGCTGGGAGTAAGCTATAGTTTTCCAAACTTTAAGCCGGTTTGATTCGGTCTAATGGGGCAATAATCTCAACAACAGTGATTCCGTATTTGCCCTCACTAGTTTCAACGACCTCTCCTTTAGCTATCACCGTATTGTTGACTTTAATATCCATAAGCTCACCAGCAGTGCGATCAAGCTCCAATAGGCTTCCCTGAGACAGCTTCAACAAATCACGCAACTTGAGCGTTGTACTGCCAACTTCGATCGTTAAGTTAATCGGGATCGCCTGTATGACTTCCTGATCAATTGCTGATTCATTTTGTTGTTGTTCTGTTTGTTCTGTTTGTTCTGGTGCTCCTTCAGCCTGATCCTCATTATTTTCCTCAACCGGCTCTTCATTTTCACTCATCATCGACTCCTGCCATAATCGTTTCACTAATCTTTACCGCGGCCTGTTTTCCAACACTACCGATATCTGCTTTGAAAACAGGAAATCCATTAACGGAGACTTCAGCGTTATCAGGCACCCTAAAGGGAATAACATCACCCACTTTCAAATTTCTCAGATGATGCAGGCTGATCGGTAATTCGCCCGCTTTAACATCTAAATTGAAGGGCACCTCATCCATAGAATCCGACATATCCCGCGTCCAATCCTGGTCCGCTTTGCTATTGGGATCTATAACCTGCAATCGCCGCCTCAATGCGTCACGTTCTAACTTTAGATCAGTGTACAAGTAAACTAGGTCCACAAAACCAAGATTTTCCGCATCATTTCCTAGGGTTTCAAATCGGTTAACAACAACGAAGTCGGAATCACCCGCGATATTGGCAAATTGAGGATTCTCCTCATGGCTACGCAACTCACAATTAACCCGCAAGAAAGGTGACCATGCCTCTATCAATGCCGAAAATACAGTCTTTCTGATTTGATCAATGACTGCTTTTTCAGTCGCAGTAAATGCTCTAGCACCTTCAACAATAGTCAAAGAGCGCGCACTGCCTCCAAACCAATTATCCAAACAACTAAAGATCACTTGGGGATGAATTAGACAAAGCACATCATTTCGAAATGGCGGCATGCTAAACATCGTAACAGAAGCCGTTTGCGGCAACCCTTCTAGGTACTGCGCATAATTCATGAAAGTCACAGAACCTTCTTCAAAACGCGCGTTATATCTTAAGGTATCCAACATTCCCGTTCGGAAATTGCGGTGGAACAATTCACTGATTTGCTCCAGGGAACGCATATTAATCCCCTGGCCTGTCGTATCTTCCGCCAGCAGATCATGCGACTTAAAATCCAAGCCCACGTTATATCCTTCACCATCAAGGGCACCCGAAGAAACGAGCTCACCAATGGCATCCATTTCTTCTTCAGATAATAACTTGCCGTCTTCAGCCATATCCTTACTTAGTCTCGAATCATTGCATAACAAATGACGTGATCATCACATCAGAGACAGCATCTGTTGTTAGTTTTTCATGTTTTTCCAGGACAGAATTAATCGCCATCCGGATACTTTCAGTCAAATCCTGTTTACCTTGTCTCGTAATTAACTGGTCCTCCGAAAATTCCATGATCTCCAAGAGTATCGCCGACTTTATCGCATGCATGTGGCGAGGGACCATACCGTTAATAAGATTTTGATCCAGCGCATTAGGCTCCTCATCAAACATATCATCATGGTCGAAGTGAGTTGCGAGGCTGAACCCCACCTGGATGACTTTTTTAGAATTTTTTACGTTGGCGGTGAAATTATCCGGTATCGCAAAATAGCTCACTTGAAATTTCTTATCTATTTCTAAGGTTTTTGCTTCCATGCCGCCGGCGTTTTCAGTTTCTTCAATTTCCTCTTCGAGCGCCGCTATCGCTTCTTCAGCCTGTTCTCCTTCTGGTTTTTCATCAAAAAACCCTACAAAAAACAAAGTACCCAACACTGAACCCACACCCACCAACAAAACAAGGAGTACTACGAGGATGATTTTTAGCATCCCGCCCCCGCCGCCACTTCCTTCTTCTGGTTCGACGTCTTCAACTTCTGCCATGAATATCTCCTAGTAGCAATACCAATCCGTTAAACAAAAAGGTCCAAGCCATTTACAGTAAGCGCCTGACCATCTTCTACAGCAAATTCTTCAGCTAGCAAATCAATCGCAACCTCCAACGAATTATCCGGTTTTTCCGACCCACTGCCAGATTTTTCTTTGTCTCCAAGCGAGAGGTTGATCCCTTCCTCCTGACCATAAAGCTCAGCAAGAGTCGCTCTTAATCTCGGTAGCGAATCTTGCAGTAACTGCCGAGCGACTGGATCCGCTGAATTTATTTGGCCTTCAATTCCCTTTTCTCCGATATCTAGTGTTATATCAATATGCCCAAGGGATGAAGGATGCAAGTTAAGCTTTACATTCCATGATCCCTTATTAATGGCAACCGACAATCTCTGGCCCAGTATTTCTCCGAAACGTTGACTCCAATTAGAGTACTGTTCCGTCCTCAGAAAATTATCCCTGGCGTCTACTTTGCTAGTTAAAATCTCCCCGAGGTTAGTAACGCTATCTCTCACTACAGTCCTTGCTCTAACATCAATATCCTGAGCAGGCTCAACAATCGCAGAGCCACCAAACCTTCGAGTTTCCGACGCACTGGCGCTGTGCAACTCAGAAATATCGAATTCGGTACTCTCTGGGATAGCGGTATCATTGCCGACCTTAAAGACATCTCGCATTTGCAAAAACTTCAAAGGATCCCCTCTCTGAAATTTTCTATCAACTTCCAAGGTCTTGGGACTAACCAAGCCTTCTATTTTTGACTTAGACCCTTCTTTTAGGTTGCTCATACCTTCAGCATTATTTATGGGGCCGTATTGACGTTCCAACCTAAAATTTCTATCCAATCCTGTCGTAGCCTCAGTACTGTCTCGCTTCCCAAGTACTGCCTTGTTCAGTTTTTCGTCTTCTACTGTTGTTAGGGTTTTATTCAATAGCGATCCTTCATCCTTCACTATCCAATTTTTATCTAGCTTTCCGGTATTTGCTTGTCCAACAAACGGCGGCAACTCCCTCGCAGTCAAATGAACCGGGCGATCTTCTTTTGCGATCGCTAACTTAGCTTCATTTATTGCCAATCCCGTATTCTCATGAATAGGACTATGCAATTTTTGAGTCTGCTCTTTCAACTCACTCGACAACATTGTTTGTGCTAATTGAGATTCACTGCTCTTTGAGGCTTTTCCAATAGAGTCGGTGCTCACTTCTCCTGCGCTAACACTCCTGTGGTCTGCATTTGGTTGAAGTGACGGATGTTCCATCCTAGCTTCCAAAGCACGACGCAAGGCTATGCTTTCTTGAATCGGTCCTTTATCAGATTGGACTTGTTTTCTAACAAATTCACTTAAGCTATTTTCATCTACCACGGGCTTAGCCGTGGTCAGTATTACTCGGCCAACCTCCAACGCTCGACCATGCACAGTCAGTGAAGGCAAAGTTTTGCCGAGATTTTCTTCGACTCCTTGTATAAAAGGCCTACTTACGGCCGGTACATCCTCTAGCTCAATATCCTGCTGATCCTCATCGATATTCGTAATCTGCTTCCCTGCCGCCTCAGTGTCTGTATTTTTTTTATCCGAATCGGACATTTGTTCTTCTAAAATCTTTTTAAATTCAGGAGCTTGCGATTTATTTCCACCATCAGCGGCGACCGCAATATCATTTTTTGCGGAAACGTCCGTAGAAGTTTCTAAAGAAAAAAACAGCAAATCGTCTGACATGGTTTAACACCACAATTTTATTTGCTTATATATGAGCAATTACTATGCCACTGACATTAGTCCGCTTATTAAAATCAATTTTATCGACTCTCTCGAAAAGGATGGATGGCCTTAGAAAAATTAGCAGCGATTTATCGCCGATTCTTCGTATATCGCAGTGAGTTTGATAAGTCTCTTTCAGTATTCTCTTTACGTGATATCACAACATTGAATTTTTCATCAGCACGCTTCTTGAGTGTCTCGAACTTTAATCGCTCTTTTTCAAGTTTGATAAACTCTTCATTTACGATAGATTTTTCTTTCTCAATACCAAATGTTTCTCTTTTAATAACGCTCAGCGTTTTATCCAAGTGAATCATGAATTTTCGTAACCGAGTTGCTTCCTCGATACCGTGATCTGTTTTTTCTAGGTTTTGCAGGCTTGAGGAATATTGTTTCTTGAGCCCAAGGACCTTGGCTTCCTGCTCTTCCAAATTCTTTCTTTTGGAATGAATCGCCGTTAACGCCAGTTTGACCTGGTCAAGCTTCGTAGATATTTTATCGAGCAACATCTCCCACTGATGGCTCTTTTTGTTTCGAGATTTACTCACGACCTAAGCACACTGCAAGCCGGGCTAATGAATCTTCCATCTCGGCAAGTTCATCCATCGGCTGTCGCAAAAACTCTTCCATCTCGTTTCTTAATTCAATGGCCTCATCAATATCTTTGTTGGAACCTGCACTATACGCGCCCACCTGAATTAAATCCTGGTTTTGCTGATACAGCGTCCATAGGCGACGAAATCTATTCGCACAAGAAAGGCTTTCATTCTCAACTATAATAGGCATTAATCGAGAAATCGATCCAGCTAGGTCTATCGCTGGATAATGAGCCGCGTCGGCTAGGGTCCGTGATAAGACGACTTGACCGTCCAAAGATGCTCTAGCTAAATCGACCACGGGATCATTTAGATCGTCGCCTTCAGCAAGCAGCGTGTAGATCGCTGTAACTGTACCCTCATCTGGCCTTCCGGTTCCCGTTCTTTCAATGAGATTAGGCAACAAGCTAAACACCGAAGGCGGATAGCCCTTTGCCGTGGGTGGCTCGCCAACCGCAAGACCGATTTCCCGCTGAGCGTGCGCAACTCGAGTCAAACTATCTAGCAATAACAGTACGTCCTTTCCCTGCGCTCGATAATGTTCCGCGTACAAATGTGCCAACTGCGTTGCACGAATCCTTAAAAGAGGTGACTGGTCTGCAGGCGCGGCGACAACTATTGCTCTGCGCATTCCCTCCTCACCCAAAGTATTTTCAACAAACTCTTTAACTTCACGCCCGCGCTCGCCAATCAAACCAATCACTACCACATCTGCGGCAGTGAATTTGGTCAGCATGGCTAGCAAAACACTTTTACCAACTCCAGAGCCCGCGACCAATCCAATTCTCTGTCCACAGCCAACCGACAATAGAGCATTGATTGCCCTAACGCCTACATCTAAAACGCGATTGATAGGTGTCCGTTCCATCGGATTAACTGGATCACCAGCTAAACTGAGTTCTGTATCAGCAATGACTTCTCCTCTACCATCGAGCGGATTCCCTAAAGGTCCCACCACTCTCCCCATTAAAGCGTCACCGACGCCCGCATAATCAGCTTCTGAGGTCACGTACACCTTATCGCCCGCTTGGAGGCCTCGAGACCCCCAAAGAGGCATCAGATAAATCACACCACCTTGAAAACCAACTACCTGTGCATCAACATAATCGTTCTCTGTCTCTTTCCTTAATATCCGACAAACAGAGCCAACCGAGGCTTTAAGACCTGTCGCCTCCAGCGTCAGGCCAACGATTCGAGTCAATACACCGCAATGTCGTGGCTGAATCGGTCTTAAGGAATCAACGATATGATTGGATTCAAACTCAAATCTCGAAAGAGGCGCTGTCATGATCGTTTCAATCGTCGTCGGTCAGAGGCAAAGAATCGTCGGAACCTTCAATTTCTGGTGGCTCCATTACAAAAGGGGTCTCCTCTGTTGAATCATCATTTTCTACGATCGTTCCAGAAGACTCTTGGCTTTCACTGTTCTCATTAACAACGACGGCCTCCTCTAGGGCCGAGTCCTCGATAACATCAGCCTCTTCAATTTCTGCGTTCAACAAGTCTTCTGACGCTTCCTCAACGACAACCTCTTCGTAACTATCAATCTTATTCGGCATAGGGAATTTAACGTTGAATACCTGACTCGCTATCTGCGTGATGCGTTCTTCGATCAGATCTTCGATGGTCCGATCTTCAGTCGATAATCGCACGCTACCATCAGATAAATTTTCAGACACCCTGATCTCATAACTTTCAAACAGTGGATCAAACTGATTTTCTGCGATTCGATCTCGCCAACCGGGAGAAACCGTTAAAACAACATCCTCTAATTCACCGGGCTCTAGCTCTCCGACAACACGCTCAATCAAGTTATCGATAGCTCGATCAGACAGCTGAACTTCAGCTCTCGCAATATGCTCTGCCAAAGCAACTGCTAATCGTTTTAGCGGCTCGGCAAGCCTGTTGTGATGAATAAGGTTGTCTTTTATCGAAGACATAAAGCGCTGCAGCTCATCTCGAGCTTCAATCTCGAACTGTTGTTGTCGATCAGCTAATTCTTCCTGCGCTAAACGCCTCCCCTCAGCTAACCCTTTTGTTTCTCCTTCCGCAAAAGCCTCCTGCCGCACGCTATCTATATCAATGTTCGATTGATCGATTTCATTATCTCGATTCGGCTCAAGGGGTTGTAATGGTTCAATCTCGGTCAATTCCTCTCCAGGAGCCCTAATTTCCGTTTGAGCGTCCGTTGATACCTGAACCAAAGATCGAGGAACAAAATCATCCCTATCCTCAAGCGATTCTTCCCTCAGGAAGTCGTCCTCCGCAATATCCTTGGGAGTAAATAGCTCACTCGGCTGCCATTTCTCCACTGTGTCCGTGCTAGACAAAGTCCCCACCATCTGATGAGGCCAGAATTAACTCGCCTTTGTCCTGCATCTTTCGAGCAGTTCTTAATATATCTCTCTGCGCGTCCTCTACATCGGTGAGCCGCTGCGGAGGGAGCTGCTCCATTTCATCTAAGAACATCGCGCCAGCTCGTTGGGACATGTTGCCCATGAACTTTTCTGTAACCTCGTCTGAGGTGCTCTTCAACGCGATCATCAACTGCTCATTTTCCACCTCTCTCATTAGCGCCTGAATGCTTCGGTTATCCATGTCGCCCATGTTTTCAAATAAGAACATATTGTCTCGGATATTCATGGCCAAATCGCCGTTTTCCTCTTCAATCTGATTCATCACCGAAGTTTCCAGATCTAACTTGGCCTTGCCCATGATGTCGGCGGCCTTCTTCACACCACCAATGGTAGAAGAAGACGCAGAAGTCAGAGAGCCAAATTGTTGCTCAATGACCGATTCCAATTCTCGCATCGCAGTCGGCTGAACCGTGTCAAGCACTGCAATCCTTTGGACGACCTCAGCACGAATACCATCGGGCAAGAAGGTCAAAACGTCCGCCGCCGTACCTTCTTCAAGCACTGAAAGAATAATCGCGATGATCTGCGGGTGTTCACTCTCAATCATGTCATTAATCGCTCTGGGTGACATCCAGGACAGTATATCCAAGCGCTTACTCGCTCCTCCCGGTATGACCTTAGCCAGTACCGTCGCCGCTTTTTCTTCGCCAAGCGCCTTCTCAAAAACGGACTCCACATATTCCGTACCGCCGAACCCTAACGAGGTCTGAGCCTTAAGCTCTTTTAGAAACGTATCAAGTACATGGTCCACCGCCTCAGGTGAGGTATCCTGCATGTTGACCATGGCTCTTCCTAACGCGGACACCTCTTTAGGTCTCAACAGGGAGACCACCTCCGCCGCTTGCGTCTCAGCCATCAACAATGCAAGAAGCGCGGCTCTGTCGGTCCCAGTCAGAGTAGCAATCTCCTGACTCACTTCGGGAGAGAGCCCTTCTTCTTCGGGAACTTGAATACCTTGTTCAGCCATAATTAAATCCTAGAATTTTCCATCACATATTATTATCTGGCGTAATCATCTTGCGGAATAGACCTGCGACCCTGGCAGGTTCATCCGCAACGATCATTCTCAAGACCGCTACCTTATCATCATAACTTTGACTTTGGTCCAGCATCTCCAAGGGTATCGACGATTTCTTCGGCACCAGTTTCGCCTTAATTTCCTCTAGAGACTCACCAGCCTGAAGGTCAACCAAATCTTTATCCGACAGCTCACCATCCTGGAGTTCACGCGGTATCTCGATCTCTTCTTCTTCCGGTGCAGGCATTAATAATGGTCTCACAACAAATAGTAGGACGCCCAATATCATCACAATACCGGCCCCGTACTTGATCAAATCAAGAATATCAGGATCTCGATACCAGTCTATATCTTCGATGGTTTCAACTGGGCGGGCAAAACTAGTCGGCATTACCGTGACGATGTCGCCTCGCGCCTCGCTAAACCCAACTGCACCTTTGACCACCAGCGTTAGTCTTTCGATTTCCTCTGGACTCACTTCCGTTAGTGCCTCTTCGCCTTCTTCCGGCTCATCGACCACACCTAGTGCCGCCTCATTAATCACCACTGCAACGGAAAGCCGCTCGATTTGGCCCACCTGTTGCTTGGTATATCTAATCTCGCGATCCAATTCATAGTTTCTCATTGCTGAGGAAGCTGAATTAGTCGATCTCTGACTGGCATCCGCCGTGCCTAAACTCGGATCAGCAACAAAGGAAGGATCATCCGGTGGTGTATTAGAAAAGCTACCCGGTAATCCGGTCGCCTCAATAGAACCATCGCGCTCAAAATCAAGGGATTCAGACCGCGTCTTAGGTCCGGAACCAGCTCTATCGTATGCTTCCGACGTCGTCTCAACCTCCGTAAAATTCACCGTAACGTCCACCTCAGATCGGACATTACCCAGGCCAACGATTGGCCCCAATATTTGTTCGATACGGCTTTGATAACCTCGTTCGACTGATCGTTTGTGTTCAGTCTGAGCTGAGGTCAGTGTCATCGCCGCTTCACCTTCGGTGGAAGTTAGCAGGTTTCCGGTATTGTCCACCACCGTGACATTCTCAGCCGGTAAATACGGAATACTAGAGGAAACCAAGTGGATAATTGCTTGTATTTGATTGCGCGTAACCACTTGACCAGGATGAGGTACAACGACCACAGAGGCCTTCGCTGGAGTCTGATTTCTTACAAATACACTCTGCTGTGGTTCGGCCAAGTGAACTCGCGCGGTCTTGATGGTTCCTATCTCACTGACCGACTTACCTAATTCTTTTTCCATAGCGGCGCGGTAACTGACCTGCTCCATAAAACGGCTAGTCGTCATCGAGCCTTGTTCTAGAAGCGCATCCAAACTCCCCAAATTAGACGATCGCGGGATATTCTGGCCCGCCAAAAACATGCGTGCCTCATGATATTCATTGTCTGCAACCGTTAACTCACCCGTACGGGTGTCGATTCGATAGGAAATCGTGGTACCTTCCAGAGCCGTTCTTGCTGCCTGTCGATCTGCCTCACTCATCCCAGGATTCAGCGCTCTATAGGTGGGCGCAGTCATGTAAAGATAAAACAGAAAACAAATCGCGATCACGGTTATCAAGATGATGGCCGGCAACGCCTGCTTGACAGCCGGCTGATCAAAAAAATCAGAGATCGTCTTAGACAACCCTCCCTGCGTATCCAAGGGCTCCGGTAACTGGTCGTTTAACTCGGATGGCGCTTGAATCCCCAGATCCGGGTTAGCGCCTGTCGCTACCGGCAACGTTTCTTGTGTCTGATCAAAAGTAGCTTCAGCCATAATATTTCTTCACTAAATAATTGTCTGCTCGATCCCTAGACCGGCATGTTCATGATGTCGTCATAAGCCTTGATGAGCTTATTCCTGATCTGTAGGGTTGCTTCAAAACCCAAAGACGCTTTTTGTGTAGCCAATACCACACTGGTCAGCGGAATATCTTCTCCTCGTTCATAGGACTCTTTGAGAACCTTACTGGTATTTTGAAGTTCTTTAACGGAATCCAGCGCACCACCCAGTAAATCTCCAAATTGGTCAACCGCATTGGCTTTAGGTACCGCAGTTGAAGTGGGAACCGATGAAGAGAGGTCGTTCTTGATCAGGTCATTTCGTTCCTGACTCGCTCTAAGCTGCTCTAGCAGAGCTCCCGCTCTTTCATTGTATACAGAATGAACCACCTGCTTCCCCTATGCGCTTTGTCGTTTGGGAACCGTGATGCCCTTTTCTCTCATACGAGCAATCTTATACCTTAAGGTCCGCTGGCTGATGCCCAACACATCTGCGGCTTCTTTTCGTGTTTTAGTATTCTTAATCGTCTCGACGATGATTCGAAACTCATTGGCATCCATCGCACCCTGAAGACCAGAACTTGACTGAGTCTCCTCAAAAGAACCCTGGTTATCTTCATACTCCGCTGGAGCCTGACTCGAACCGTTTTCGTAACGCCGCAAAGCTCGATCAAACGGCATTTCACTGGGCCGCGAAATTTCCCCATAGTTTCCATAAGAGGGCTCTGCTGGTCCAATGAGTTCATCAAAAATCAGATGCGTGCTGTCAACAGCGCCGTCACTCGACAACACGATCGCGCGTTGGATCACATTTTCCAGCTCTCGGACGTTGCCCGGCCATGCATACGACAGTAACTTTGAGGATGCTTCGGGACTCAACTGATAGTCATATTGCTCTTTGCCATGTTTAACCAAAAAGAAATTAGCCAAGGGTAATATATCGTCAAGACGACTATTTAGCCCAGGCACGTTAATTCGAAATGTACTTACTCTGAAATATAGGTCTTCTCTAAACGCGCCTGCTCTAATGGCCGATCGGAGATCTAAATTAGTGGCTGCGACTATCCGGACATCTACCCGGGTAGATTCGGAAGAGCCGACCGGTATTATTTCGCGCTCCTGAATTGCTCTTAATAGCTTGGCTTGAAGAGGCAGCGTTAATTCGCCTATCTCGTCTAAAAACAAGGTCCCGCCGTGGGCCTGGGTAAAAAATCCATCGGTGCTGCGAGTCGCTCCCGTGAAAGCGCCTCTGGTATGACCAAACAATAAGCTTTCCGCTAGGCTCTCGGGTAACGCCGCACAGTTCACCGGTATAAAAGGACCACTCCTTCTCGGCGAGAAATCATGTGTCAGCCGCGCCAACACTTCCTTACCAGAACCAGTCGGACCATGCATTAATGCAGTAACCTCGGAAGCACCGACCCTTTCAACCAACGCCAACAAATGCTGACTAGTCTCGTCAACAAAAACATATGAATCATTCTTGATCAGTCTGACCCTGGCCAGATCAGCTACTTTGTCCCAGCGGGATTGGCAATCCATATCCGAAGAGATCACGTCGTCTACGCCTACTTTAACGGCTTCGACAGCCAAATCGACTTCTGATCCCTCGAGTCTAAGGACGATATACAGCGAAGCTCCAAACTGGCTACGCATCACTTCGATCAATTCTATGCTCGACATATCCCTACCGTGAATGCAGACCACGTAGGGGCCCGAATTCTGAGAAGAGACATAACTAGGAATATCGCCAATGGGTAGCGTGTGAGGCCTAAAACCCGCCTTCGTTAACATGCCCATCGTCGTGGAGTCGATCGGGGACGAATTGTCCCATATTAAATCGATAATCTGGTCTTGATACATTTTCTCGTGCCACAGCTTTTAATAACACATGTTAAATAGCAAAAGCCGTGCCACATAAAATATTGTTAGATTACAAACACTTAATATAATCCCTAAACAACAAGTCGCTGGGAAATTGTAGGTTTTTACAACAATTGAGTCAGAATGCTGACAATACCCGGTTAACCAACGCTTAAACCATATTTTTTGATTCGCTCAATCAAAGTGGTGCGCTGCATGCTCAACAGTTTCGCGCATTTCGATACATTGCCATTTGAGTCCTCTAACGCTTTTTCAATGATATCTTCCTCAATATCACTCAACATTTGTTTAAGGCCCTTGCCCTGATTGCGAAACTGCGCATAGCCCTGGGCCTGCATCACAATATCCTCTATCTCGTTAACACTATCAGCGTTACTTTCAGCAGATTGAGAAGCCGCCAATACCTCAGAATCGATCAGCTCAACCATGCCGGATGGCAACATGTTGAGATCTACCTGCTCAAGGTTCAGCAGCTGGCCTGGATAGAGCACGCTCAATCGGTGAACCATATTCGATAATTCCCTGATATTGCCTGGCCAGTCGTATTGAGAAAATAACTTCAAAAAAGGACCGTCAAAGCACACCGCAGCCTGCCCATTTCTAGCATATTCCGCCCCAAATAATTCAATAAAATCAATGACTTCGTCGGTTCGCTCTCTCAGTGGCGGCACCTGCAAGGGGACCACGTTCAAGCGGAAGAACAAGTCCGATCGAAACCGACCCGCACTGATTTCTTCATCCAGATCACGGTGGGTCGCAGACAATATCCTGATATCGACTTTCGTGGATAGGTTAGCCCCCACCGGTGTGATCACCCTTTCCTGAAGCACTCTCAACAGCTTAACTTGCATGTCCAGAGGCATGTCACCGATCTCATCCAGGAACAAAGTCCCTCCATCGGCCGCCTGGACTTTGCCGACTCGGTCGCTTATCGCGCCTGTAAAAGCGCCCTTCTTGTGTCCGAACAGTTCACTCTCAAGTAGCTCCGCCGGGATCGCACCACAATTGACCGCTATAAACGCGGCACCTTTGCGATTCGATCGATCGTGAATCGCACGCGCTGCCAGCTCCTTACCAGCACCACTCTCGCCGGTAATCAGCACACTCGCATCATCAGCGGCGATCGAATCAATCAGCTTGTAGAGCTGAACTGATTTAGCGCTTTTTCCAATAACAGTACGATTCAAACCATCAACTTAGCAATTAAAGGTGTCATTAAACTCTATCAGATCTTCGGATTCTACAATCTAATTCATCATATAGTCGTTTTAGGCAGTCAGACCGGTCCTATCTGTCCTTTACGGCAAACCAACTGGCCTTAATTTGCCGGATTAAAGACCGGATAAAGAGGCAATTGCGCACGAAAATTCAATGCAAAAAACCACGAAACACCTCTAACGAGGGGGTTACAGTCATTCTTAAAGGGTTTAAGGTTTAGTTGGTCATTCGTGGCATACTACTTGCTCTAAATAAAACGCTGGCTTCTGAACAAGCTAAATAACCCATTCTGAGAATACACAGCGCTCAGTCTAACCACACACCGGGTTGTTTTTCTTTTCAGAAGTCAGCTTAATTAACTAAAGAAAAAGCTAAAGAAAAGGTAAAAGCAACCGACTACTCTAGATGTGTGGTATAGGATTCGGTTAGTACTGAATAAACTGAGAAAATGGCTATAGATTATATTAACGCTCTCGGCGCTGGCGCGTCCTTCGATACGAAGAAAATCGTAGAGGCACTAGTCGAAGCTGAAAGAGCACCCGCCATGGCGATGATAGAGCGCAAGATGGCCTCTGCAGATGCAGAAATCAGCGGTATCGGCAGCGCGGTGTCCATTCTCAACAAGCTCAAACTCTCTGCCCAGAATTTAAATGACGCCAAGGATTTTAATACCTTTTCAGTCAGTAATAGCCAGACCAGCGCATTTACTGCGGTATCCAACAGTACCGCGAGGGCCGGGACCAACTCGATCACGGTCAGCCAAATCGCAAAAGAACAAAGAAGTATCTCTGGCGGCTTTAACAACGCCAGCGATAATGTGAACGATGGCAGCCAATTCACGCTTTCTTTCGCTGTAGGCACCAGTAACCCGACGACTCAAACGATTGAAATCACCGATACGAGTGTCGAAGGCACCGCAGCGGCAATTAATGCCGCCAACATCGGTATTCGAGCAGAAGTGATCAATACCGGGGCCGCAAGCGGGAACTACCAAATTCAATTAATCGGGGAAACAGGCGCTGAAGAAGCCTTCACGGCAACAGCAAGCGATGGTTCGCTGACCTTTAGTAATCTACAAACCGCGACTGACGCGAATCTCAATGTGAATGGCGTCAACTTCACGCGGGGCGGCAATTCGATAGACGACATTATCACCGGTGTGACATTGAATTTACTCAATACCACCACTGGATCAGCAACCCTGGGCATTAACCAGAACAATCAGTTTGCGAAGGCCAATATCGTTGACTTTGTTGCTTCATTTAATGAAGCAAAAACCGAGATGAGCGCCTTGACCAGCTCAGAAGTAGACGGACCCCTGGCGGGCGATAGCATATTCAGATCATTAGAACGAAATCTGCGTTCGGCGATGGTCGATACGTCATCCACACCGGGTACTACTATCCGAACCTTATCCGATATGGGTATCAGCATTAATCGATATGGTGTCTTAGAGCTCGATGAACAAAAACTCGACCAAGCGCTCACCAATAATTATAACGAGATCGTCAAGGTTTTTAGCGCCGACACCGACGACCAGAGCACCACCAGCACAAATCCTGCCGGTATCGCTGGGGACATCGAAAAGTTGATCACCGAAGTGACAGGATCTCAGGGATACCTGACCACTCAGGTCGCTTCTCTAGAAGAAAACACCTCTCAGTACGATGAGGAGCTGAGCGAACTCGAAGAACGCATGGCAAAAGTCGAGGAGCGGTATAACAAACAGTTCCTGGCAATGCAGAAGGTAATCGACGAAATGAACAATACACGCGAAAGCCTGATTAGCAGCCTGGAATACCTGCCCTTTACTAACAAAGACTAATACGGTCTAATCGTTTCAATCGTCAGTTATTGACCATCTCCTATGGCACCAATCGGACAAAAGCCCTCAAGCCCCCTCGGCAACACAATAAAATATTTTTTGATGGCCGCAACGCCGGTCCTCTTTCTGCTTTATCTAAAACCCGAGATGGATCTACCCGAGATTCCGTTGCAAGTCTTGGTTGGCAACGCGATCTGGGTTCTTTTGCTCTTATTGGTTGGCTGGAAGTACTACTGGGAAATCTGGAAGCCCAAACAAAAACGACGAAAAAAGAAAGAAGCTCGAGAAGCACAAGAAGCACAAGAAGCACAAGAAGCACAAGAAGCACAAGAAGCATTAGACACCTAATCCGCCAGCTATTCTGCTTTCCGATCACCTAAATCCTCCTTGGTTTTGACCCACCCCGGAAAACCTGCTCCTAAACACGCGACCCAACCACACTTTGCCGTCGCAACGGGTCTGTATTTGCCGAGTTCAAAAAATAAAGCCCAAGTCATTCCCGCCCAGCCCGGCTAAAGGCATCCTCTTTATTGCCGCAACACTCAACAAACCGGCAATCTACAACCGTTAACCCCCGATCTTTTATCCATTTGGTAGTTTGGTAAAAAAAATATTTTTCAATGTTTTTTGTCCAAAACCCCGCTCAACAAGGAAAAACGGCAACCAATGCCCGTCTTTTTGCCGCTTTCTTGGTGCTAACGGCAAACAGCACCCGTCGCAAAACAATTTTTCCAACACAAGAGAACAAACCCCCTAAAGAACACCCCTATAGCCCCGATTTACTCTTCGTCGCGTAAAGGCGATCAAACGGACCAAAGCGGTAACAATCGTTTGGTCGCTTGTTTCAAAAACAATTGGAGGTTTTATACAATGTCTCTTGCAGTTAACACAAACGTGTCATCTCTGACTGCTCATCGCTCTCTCGCCAAAAACGAGACCATGATGAGTCAAGCGATGACTAGACTTTCAACCGGACTTAAGATCAATAGCGCCTCTGACGATGCTGCTGGTCTTGCTATCGTCGAACGGATGAAGTCGCAAATCAATGGCCTTAACATGGCTGTCAAAAACGCCAACGATGGAATTGGCTTAACTAAATCTGTAGAAGGTGCACTCGTCGAAGTCACGGATATGTTACAGCGGCTCAGAGAGCTATCGGTTCAATCTGCCAACGATACGAACAGCACTCAAGATCGAATCTATATCCAGGAAGAGGTTCAACTTCTCTTGGCTGAAATCGATCGTGTTTCTACTAACACCCGTTATAACGGCACAAAAGTACTGGACGGTACCTATACTTCACAAAATCTGCAAGTTGGTACCGAAGGTGGTGAAGTCATTACGTTTTCGTTGGACAACACCGCGTCTTCTAATTTAGGCGAGTACAAGTGGTCAGCAACAGGTAAAGTGCCAACAGCTATAGCCACCACGGTAACAGCTAACAGCACGACTACATCTGAAGTACTGACTATCCAGGGCTACAAGGCTTCCGAAACCTTTACGCCTGCAGCAGCTGCTAGCGCTAAAGCTTTCGCTACAGGCATCAACAATCTGACTGCTAGTACTGGAGTTTCAGCTGAAGCCAAGACCTATGCGGTTCTTGACGCGGTTGCTACCGCCGATGCCACAGGGAGTTTCACGATTAATGGTGGGGGTACTGCTACTACGACTGGGAACTTCACGTGGGCTAATGGAAATGTCTCCGCCGCTGTCAAAGCTGTCAACGACATTTCGCAATATACTGGCGTAACGGCATCAGCATTTAACAACAACACACAGGTGCTTCTAGTGTCCGCGGACGGCGAGGACATTACGATGATAAACGACAACGGCGTAACGACCACTGATGTATGGTCGGCCAACCACGCTGGAACGGCAACTCGAGGCTCTAAAATAGACTTTGGGGCTGGTGGTGCAAGCGATTCGACTCGGATCTCAGGTACATTAGAGCTCTTCTCTACCAAGAACTTTATGATCAGTACAGCTGGTACCGTAGGACTAACGTACTTTGGATCGGGCGCAGCCACTGCTGCCGCAGGCTCTATAAGTGCAACAAGTGCGATCAATCTGAAGACTCAAGCCGGAGCAAGTTCTGCGATCAGAGTCCTTGATGGCGCGATCGAAAAGATCTCTTCGATGAGAGCTGAGTTGGGTGCAATCGAAAATCGATTAAGTCATACGGTCAGTAACTTGATGAATGTGTCCGAACAGACTGAGAACACTCGTTCTTTGCTCGAAGACGCAAACTTTGCGGTCGAATCATCCAACCTGTCCAAGAGTCAGGTATTGATGCAAGCCGCAACTGCAATGCTAGCCCAAGCCAACGCGCGGCCTCAGTTAGCACTTCAGTTACTTCAGGGATAGCAAAAACCCCTTTAGCTATAAACATTCCTGAAACAAGAGACAAATTGCCGGGGACCTTTCCCCGGCAATTCTCTTAACTATCTAAGCTGTTCGACATAGGAAATCAGAAAACATAAAAGTGAAGCAAATGTCGAAAATATCAGCTAAACAAGAACTACTAATACCCAATCTCCGGGCGAAACAACCTGAACAGGAAACCGCACGGAAGATTTATCAAAAAATTCTACAATCCGCACCTCAAAAGAATCGGGCCAAGCAATGTTTAGTTACGCTCGGCCAATTAACCACTTCTCCGGTGAAAAATCCGCCAGAAGATATGGTTAATGATCTGATCAATCTATACAACGAAGATTCACTGATTAACGCCTTAGAACTGGCAAAACAACTGACACAAGAATATCCAGGCGCTTTTATTGTCTGGAACATCCTAGGTGCGATCAGTCATAGACTCGAAAGAACGGACGAAGCAGACAGAGCATTTAGAAAAGTTATTCTACTTAACCCTAGCTATCCTGATGGACACAATAATCTAGGGACCTTGCTTAAACATGAAGGCAGACTGGACGAAGCGATCGCTGCCTACAAGAAAGCAATAACTATTAATCCGGAACATGCAGAAGCTTTCAATAATATGGGCGAGGCGCTGCAAGATCAGCTCAAGCTTGAACAAGCCATCGAGGCCTATGAAACTGCCATAACGATCAGGCCAGACTATGCAGAGGCCTTTAATAACATGGGTACAGCGCTGAAAAACTCAGGCGACCAGGAACGGGCGATAGAGGCGTATTACATGGCCGTCGCTTTTAAGCCAGAATTTGCAGAGGCTTTCAACAATCTAGGCGTTGTTTTTCATGAAACTGGCAAATTCGAATCCGCAATACGCGCCTACCAGTCCGCTGTATCGAACAAGCACGATTATGCAGAAGCGCACTACAACATGGCCAATGCTTTCCAGGGTCTCGGTGAGCTGGATCAGGCTATAGACGCTTACCAAAGCGCGATAGACATCAGACCCGATTATGCAGAAGCTTTCCACAATATGGGAAGCGCCTTCCAGGACGAGGACAAGCTGGACCAGGCGAAAGAAGCTTATAACAATGCCATCGTCTTCAAGCCTGACTACGTCATGGCTTTTCACCACCTCAGCGTAATAAAAACTTTCGCCTCGGGTGATCCGCAGATACGACGGCTGGAAAAATTGATAGGGGATCCTTGCTTAACGGATGACGATAGATGCCGTCTTTTCTTCGTTTCAGCAAAGGTACAAGAAGACCTGGGCCACCTGGATAAGTCCCTTCAGGACCTGAAAAAAGGCGGGGCGCTGAGAAAAAAACTACTTAACTACCATATCAAGCAAGACGAGCAGCTGTTTACCAACATAAAACAGGCCGCCGAACGTGTCAAAAGACAATCGATCTCATCTCAAATTATCCAGGCAGACCCCGTACCGATCTTTATTCTCGGAATGCCTCGCTCCGGCACCTCCTTGGTCGAGCAAATTATCACCAGCCACGAAGAGGTTCTCGGAGCAGGAGAGCTCGAATTATTTAGTCGCCTCGGTGCTGAAATTGCAACGGGGAATCGATTCGTCGACCCCGAAGAGCTCCTGGATGTTCGACAAGCGTATCTGGAAAAGTTACAAAATTTATCAAAGGGATATCACTACGTGACAGATAAGTACCCTCATAATTTTTTATACGTCGGCTTGATTGTCCGCGCTCTGCCTGAAGCAAAAATAATCCACGTCACACGCAATTCCGCTGCTACCTGCTGGTCAAATTTCAAAACCTATTTCTCATCAAATGCTCTGGGATACAGCTACAATCTGAAAGATGTCGTAAATTACTACCGTCTCTATGCAGACCTAATGGACTATTGGAATCACCAATTCGGCCAACTGATTTATCGTTTAGATTACGATCTGTTAACCCTTAATCAGGAAACCGAAACCAAGAGGCTAATCGCTCACCTGGGATTAGAATGGGAAGCCGGTTGTCTGTCGCCACACGAGAACAAGCGGATTATCCGAACCGCATCACAAGAACAGGTAAGACAACCCCTATATAAAGGCAGCTCTAAGGAATGGAAGAAATTTGAGCCCTTTCTCGGCGGCACTTTTGACGAACTGCTATAAATAACGTTTAGTCAAAAGAACAGCTCGGCTAATGCCAACGAGCCAACCAACGATAACT
>CAZYHH010000013.1:0-22204 GCA_964647295.1 uncultured Pseudomonadales bacterium | reverse complement strand
CAGAAAGCGCTCTGTAAGGTCTTTGGGCCCTGATCTTCGCCTTGACCCTGGGACTGTTGATCGGCATTTTTTGTGGAGCAAATGCAGGGCATCCGCTCGACCAAATCCTAATGACGGTGAGCAATTTCAATCTTGCCGTACCGTCTATTGTGAGTTGCCCCATCTTAATATTAACGTTTGCGGTGGGGCTATCCTGGCTTCCTGCGGGGGGCGCCTCCTCCGGACTACATTACATACTCCCATCGTTAGCATTAGGGTTTCGTTTCAGCGGTGCGATCGCCAGGTTGATACGCGGCAGTCTTATAGAAACCAACTTCGAGCCGCATATCATGACAGCTAAAGCCAAAGGTCTTAGCCAATCCAGAATCGTTATTCTCCACCGACTCCCCATCGCAATTATCCCTGTTCTCTCTTTTCTTGGACCTGCCTCTGCCAGCTTGCTGACCGGATCTGTGGTCGTCGAGCAAATATTTGATCTCCCGGGAATCGGCCGTTATTTCGTGCAGGGTGCGATCAACAAAGATTACACACTAGTCATGGGCGTAGTAATCGTATACTCGGGCGCCATACTCGCGTTCAATTTAGCCGTCGATCTGATCTACGGCCTATTCGACCCTCGAATGAGCATCCAAGCGAATCATCAATGAAGAAACAAACAGCGAGTCTTTCGTTTCCTTTTAAAATTGCTTTCTGCCTGCTAATGGCAGTCGTAATGGCTTCTCTTAGTGCTCCCTACTTATCTGAGTGGGGTTTTGAACACATGGATTTTGAGTCAATGGAAACTCGGCCATCTTTAACCCATTGGTTGGGAACAGACCAAGTAGGTAGAGATGTGTATGTGAGAACAATGAGAGGCATAAGTATTTCACTAACCGTAAGTTTATTAGCCACAACGATCAGCATAATAATCGGCGTTTTATGGGGCACAACATCTGGCTATCTTGGCGGGAAAACAGACGAGTTCATGATGAGAACTGTCGATATTCTTTACAGCCTGCCCTTCATACTCATTGTCATTCTTCTTACCGTTGTTTTTGGTCCGAATCTATATCTTCTCTTTGCGACCTTAGGCGCAATCTACTGGTTAGATATGGCGAGAATAGTCAGGGGCCAGGCGCTAAAGCTGAAAACCGCGCCTTTTATTCTAGCAGCAAAAATTCAAGGAGCAGGCACACTTAATATCATAGTTCGACACGTTATCCCCAACATAAAAAGCCCGATCATCATTTATGGCACGATCACCGTGCCGGCTATCATTCTCGCCGAAAGCTTTATCAGCTTTTTGGGCTTAGGCATTCAGGAACCGCAGACAAGTTTAGGCGTGTTAATCTCTGACGGCATACCGAGCATGGAAACCAGTCCTTGGTTATTGGCTTCCCCTTCGGTTTGTCTGATTATAATCATTTGGAGTCTGAATACTCTAGGGGATGAGTTGAGAGACCGACTCGATCCCAAAACTGAACAATAATAGCTAACTTGTAGGAAGGTCATGGGAATTAATGCTGGCTTGGGAATCGCAAATTTTAGTTTTGATGACCCACGCGGATTCTGGAAATGGGTTGATATGTGTGATCAGGGTGGAGTCGATTCCATCTGGCAAAGTGATCGAATCATAGAGTCTGCTCCGAATCTAGAAACGATGAGTGTCATGGCAGCACTGTCAGGTCGCACATCAAACATTAAATTCGGAATGAATGTGGCAAGCCTAGGTCTACGTAATCCCGTATTGCTGGCTAAATCCTGTGCAACAATCGATTTCCTGAGCGAAGGTAGATTATTACCAGCATTTGGAGTCGGTAGCGCTCTATCGCACGACTTTACCGCGACTGGCACGCCGACCAAAGGCAGAGGGAAGAGAACCGATGAAGGCTTACAAATCATGTCGCGTCTGTGGAGCGAGGATCGCGTATCCTTCCAGGGAGAATATTACTTGCTTGATGAAGCCACTATTTGTCCAAAACCGATTCAAGATCCGCTTCCGTTATGGGTTGGTGGATCTGCGGAGAAAGCAATCGAAAGAACCGCTCGTTGGGGCACCGGCTGGCAAGCCGGCATAGAAAGCGCAGAGGACATAGAACCAGTCATCAAAAAGATTAAACAACGTGCGATCGAGCTAGGCCGAAAAATCCCGGAAGACCACTTTGGCGCCGGATTCGCCTTTCGATTTGGTTCAGAAAACGAAAAAATAGTAATCCAACAAAAAGAAATATTGAGTACGCGCCTAAAAAAAGACCCCGAAGAATTGATAGCAGTCGGAAATAAAGAGCACATCATGCAGCTAGTGCATTCCTTCCTGAATGCAGGCGTTCAAAAGTTTATTCTCCGACCCTTAGCCTTTGGAACCCAGGACATGACCGAACAAACCAAAAAACTGATTGAAGAGGTACTCCCGGAAATCGCTGCTCTCCGTCAGCCTCCCAACTGAATCGATCAATCAGTCTTTGGGCAATTGAGTTTGCTGCGCACCAATATAGCCCCGGTTCCATGTCGGGCTGATGGTTAACTCATTAATGCAGACATGTTCAGGCAACTCAGCCAAGAACCGAATTAAATCACCACAATCCTCAGACTGAACCATTTTTGCCCGATCTTCTTCGGAAACCGGTATCGGTCTATTATCAAGTATGGGAGTGGCAACCTCTCCAGGACACACCGCGCAGGCCCGAATACCGTACTGACAATTCTCCATATTCAAGCTCTCATTCATCGCATTCATCGCATGTTTTGCTGCCGTATAGGCAGGGCCTGTCACGATACCTACCTGCTTGCCAGCCCAACTAGAGATATTAATAATCAAACCTTCACCCTGTTGTTTCATAGAAGGTAGGACTGCTTTACAACAATAAAAAGCACCGTCCAAATCTATCCGTATTACCGAGTCCCAATCCTCTAAAGAAACATTGTGCCAATTACGCTTTTTCATATTAATGCCCGCGCTTGCAACAAGAATGTCGATCTTCCCTTGTTCACTAGCAATACGCTCCGCCACCTGGAAAACCGCACTTTTATCACTCACATCCAGCACCTCTATCGATGCATTATCGCCACATCTGGCAGCCACTTCTTCGAGTTTTTCTTTCCGCCGACCCGAGAGCACAACCTTTGCCCCAGCCTCTGCCAATGCTACGGCCCCGCCTTCACCGATACCCGTTCCCGCACCGGTTACCCACGCGACTTTACCCGTTATATCTCTCATAAGATTTACACCCTTTTTTAGTTCTCATTAATATGCTTTGATACTTTCAAGCGTTTACTTAGCCACGGCTTTAGAGAAAGGGCAACAATTCTTGATTTCTGTGAGAATCGATCAACAAATAGAGACCATCAAGCGCGATGGCTTTACTATCATCAATAACCTTCTCTCTGAGAGGGAGGTTACATCGATTCGCAGTGAGTTAAGCCCTTACTTGCAAAAGGAAAAATTCGGTAGAAACGATTTTGAGGGATTCTCTACCGAGAGGGTCTACGCCTTGTTGAACAAAGCACCAATGATATCCAAGATTGTAGAGCACCAAGTAATTCTCGAACTACTCGACTGTTTACTACCAAAAAACTACCTACTCTCCGCAGCACTGGCAATTAATGTTCACCCAGGAGAGACGCCCCAACCTTTTCATCGAGACGATACATCGAGATCCAAAGACTTTAGTCAAAAAGAACAACTCAACGGTGTTAGCACTATTTGGGCCATCGATGACTTCACAGAAAAAAACGGTGCAACGGAACTGATCTGTGCCAGTCACTTAGATGATGCAGCCAATCCTGACCTAAGCCGACTCGCCAAAGCCTGTATGCCCTCTGGATCGGTATTGATTTTCGATGGGAGACTTCAGCATCGTGGTGGAGCAAACCTATCCTTAGAGTCTCGACTGGGAATAACGCCGCAATACTGCGCACCCCACTTACGTCAAATTGAAAGTATGTTGCTAGCAGTCCCTCCTCAAACCGCTGCCAATTTCAGCGAACGAATCCAAGAAATGCTTGGATATAGCATCAATGATCCAGGCTTCATGGGATACGTTGACGGTAGACACCCAAAACAACTCATTAACCCTAAATACAAAGGCAGAAAATACCGTCCAGATCTTCCATCGTCTTAAAGCTTAATTCCCGCCAAAAATTCGAGTGTTCTCTCATAAGCACCCTTTTCCACATCCATGATCGCCGCATTAAAATCGGATACTCCCATGTCAGCAAACCGTTTTATCTGGCCATACAAAAAATTTTCGTCTCCAACAATAGCCAAATCGGCAGGGCCTTCTAACCCCTCTCGGTCTAGCATCGCCCTATAACTCGGTAATTGTCCGTAGACCGTCAAGTTCTTTGCGATAGCCTCTTTAGCCTGGCCTATCTTACTGGTCAATACGATCGGCATCCCGGCGACTACGGTCGGGTCGTGTTTACCAGCTGCTTCAAAAGACTTCAAAATGTGTTCTTCCATCGTGTTAGGCCCAACCATCCAAGTATTAGTACCATCGGCATACTCTGCGGCCACTTTCAGCATTTGCGGACCTAGTGCCGCGACCACCACCGGAATCTCCTTAACTTCTGGTACCGCAAACTGAACCCCATGCACCTTGTATTCCGCACCATCAAAGTCGACTGCCTCACCTCGCAAAAGTGGCATCAAAACACTGAGGTACTCCCTCATGTGGCGAACGGGCTTCGCGTACGATAGACCAAACATGTCTTCAATCACCAGCTTGTGTGACAGCCCAATTCCCAAAGTAAAACGATTGGAACTGGCCGCGGCCGTTGTCAGCGCTTGCTGCGCTATCGCAACAGGGTGTCTTGGATAAGTCGGGGTAACAGCTGTACCCAACTCTATGGCATTCGTTTCCCGACCAATCAAACCAAGTGTTGAGATCGCATCATAGGAAAAGATATTTGCCAACCAAGCACTATCTAGTCCAAGGTCTTCCGCTTTTTTTGCAGCATTCAAGACATCTTCTAAACCATTTTGTGAGCCATCGGCACCAATCATCAAACCTATTTTCAAGTCACCACTCCAATAATCAAAAAAAGACTAGGTTGTCCCAGTCAGTCTTTTCTTTCAACCCACAAAAACGGCATAATCTCGCTCTTTAGTTCAGAGAAGTAAAGAATGTCAGAAGATTCAAATTCAAAAGAGACAATCGCCATTTTGGGCGGCACCGGTGATCTGGGTACCGGTCTAGCGATCAGATGGTCAAAGGTCGGGCACAAAATCGTAATCGGATCAAGAACACTAGAAAAAGCGCAAGCCGCTGTTGAGGCACTTCAACAAATCAGCCCTGAAACTCCAGCTGAGGCCATGGAAAATAGAGAGGCGGCAAAAGCCGGAGATATCGTAGTGCTGACGGTACCAGCAGAACACCAGGAATCCACTTTAAAGGCTGTAAAAGACAGCCTGGCTGGCAAAATTCTAATCGACGTCACAGTACCGCTGGTTCCGCCTAAAGTTGGAACAGTTCAGCTCCCTGCAGACGGGTCAGCCGGCAAGCGAGCCCAGACTCTACTAGGGGAAGAAGTTATGGTTGTCAGTGCGTTTCAGAACATTGCTGCGCATCTTCTAAAAGAAGACGTGCAGATCGAATGCGATGTGTTGGTTACTGGCAACAAAAAGGCGGCAAGACAACGAGTCATCGAGATGATCGAATCTGCAGGAATGGTCGGGTGGCACGCTGGACCTATCGATAACGCTGCAGCAGCAGAAGCGCTAACCTCGATCTTAATCCAGATAAATCGAAGCGGTATGATTTCGCATTCTGGTATCAAAATCATTGGTCAGGAACACTAATTCTTAATGAAACATATGCCTCAAATCATCCCAATAGAAAACGTCCCCATGATCAACGGCGACGATGACTTGGGTAAGATCATTCATCAAGCGATTAGCGAGCAAGGACTCAAGTTGATCGACGATGACATTGTTTGCGTAGCCCAAAAAATCGTTTCCAAGTCAGAAAACCGATTGGTTGCTCTTACCGATGTCTTGCCTTCTGACGAAGCGAACATATTGGCTGAGGAAACAGAAAAAGACCCAAGGTTAGTTCAACTTATTCTGGAAGAATCAGACGAGATTCTTCGCAAAAAACCCGGAGTGCTGATCGTGAGGCACCGACTTGGTATCGTTGGTGCAAATGCAGGGATCGACCAGTCAAATATCGATCATCAAAACGGAGAGCACGCACTTCTCCTTCCTGAAGATCCAGACGCTTCAGCCATGCGACTCAGAAAAGACTTACAAAAGTACTGCAAATGTGGCTTGGGTGTACTAATCACTGATAGTCATAACAGACCCTGGAGACTCGGCACCATAGGGTCAGCCATTGGAGCAGCCGGTATTCAAGTGCTCGATGACCGCAGAGGCGGTAACGACCTTTATGGAAACGAGCTAAAAGTCACGCTGATTAATCGAGCAGATGCGATCGCTTCCATCACGACACTGTATATGGGCGAAACCACAGAAAAAATACCGGTGGCAATCTTTCGAGGAAACGTCATGAATAGCGAAACCGATAACGCAAAAATGATTAACCGGGCTCTCGAAGAGGATCTATTTCGTTAATGACCAAGATTCTAGCGATCACAGGCGGAGTTGGAGGGGCAAAGCTCGCATTAGGACTGAGCAAGATACTCACTGAAAAAGAGGTGCTTTTCCTTGTAAATACTGGGGATGACTTCCAACATCTGGGACTCGAAATCTCCCCAGATGTCGATAGTCTCCTGTATGCGCTGTCAGAAAAAAACAATCCTGACCTAGGCTGGGGCAGAAAAGACGAGTCCTGGAACTTCATTTCAACCCTCGAAGAACTCGGAACAGACATCTGGTTTCGTTTGGGCGACCGCGATCTAGCACTTCATATCACCAGAACACAAGCACTCGCTCAAGGCAAATCCCTCCAAGAAGTTACCGATCATCTATCCGCAGCATTAGGCATTAAACATCGCATTGCTCCAATGAGTCAGGACAGAATAAGCACTATCGTTGAAACTCCGGAGGGCAAGTTGGGCTTTCAAGAATACTTTGTCCGCGAAAAATGCAAGCCTGAGGTTGTTGACTTTCAATTCGAGGGAATAGAAAGCGCCAACCCCAACCCTATTGTAGCTTCTTGGCTGGAGGATTGTGACGGCATCTTAATTTGTCCGTCAAACCCTTATGTATCAGTAGATCCCATACTCAAAGTGCCAGGATACCAAGAGCTATTTCATTCCAAGCCTGTGATCGCGGTCTCTCCCATTGTAGGCGGATTAGCGATCAAGGGGCCCGCAGCCAAGATGATGAAAGAACTGGGAGTGCCACCCACACCAACAGCCGTTTCAGAACACTACGGCGATCTTTTGTCCGGCTTTGTATTGGATAAAACGGATGGTGGTCAGGCTAACGATATATCAATTCCTTCTATCGTTACACAAACTGTCATGGTAACGTTGCAAGACCGCATTGACCTGGCAAGGCAATGTGTCAGGTTTTTGGAAGGACTGGCTTAACGTACATTTTTTCAGATCGGTTCTTCCTTCCGTCAAAGACAACTCAGTTGCGCAATATAAAAGGGGCGCAAATAGGGGTACTTGACGTGTCATCAATAGTTTGCCTTAAAAAGGCAGGGGAGCAGTGTTTCATGTGGGCTATCGTTCCTATTAAAACGTTTGAAATGGCAAAGCAACGGTTAGCCAATGTACTTAATCCCAGCGAGCGAAAGTCATTAATGTTAGCAATGGCTCGAGACGTATTAACCACTCTTGCACAAACAAAACACATCAAAAACATTCTTATTGTCTCTCGAGCACCGGAAGCTGATGCCCTTTCTCAAGCATTCAATACCGAGCGATTTGCTGAAAATCCTACGGCTAATCTCGCGCAAGCCTTGGAGCAAGCAGCTCACTACCTAGAAGACAATTTCAATGCCGAAAGTGTTTTTATCGTACCTGCCGATGTTCCAGGCATAAATGCCCAGGAATTAAATACTCTCATTCACAATCATCGAAGCATCACAATTTTGCCAGATTCAAAAAAAATCGGGACCAACGGGCTCATTTGCTCGCCGCCTCTGGCGATTCCCTATATTTTTGACGGTCAGAGCTTCAAACCTCATGCAGATGCTGCTTTTACCAGGAACATAACGCCCGTCGTTGTACCAAACTCTTGTTTCTCGTTAGACATTGACGTTCCCACCGATTTAATCGATTTTTATGGTGTAGCACCAAATAGCCAAACGGGAACCTTTCTATCGAGATCGGGAATTATTGAGCGTTTATTCGCACTCAAAGCTGACACTGTGGAATCGAAAAAATGAGCACCGCAATATTAGAAACCGTACGCTCTGGTAAGAGCCTATCCAATTCAGAAGCCATATTGCTGGCCGATTTCAACGATACGGCAGCAATTGCTAATGTCGCGTCCGAGTTGAGAGATCAGCAATTCAATAATGTTGTCACCTATTCACGCAAGGTATTCATACCACTAACTCATCTGTGCAGAGACGTTTGCCATTACTGCACTTTTGCAAAAGTACCAAGAAAAGTCCTAGCTCCCTACATGAGTATTGAAGAGGTTTTGGAACAAGCAAAACATGGTGCAAAGATGGGCTGTAAAGAAGCTTTATTCACGTTAGGTGAAAAACCTGAATTACGATACAAGGCGGCCCGTGAAGCTCTGGCAGATATGGGTTACTCAACCACCACTGAATATCTCAAAGTTGCCGCAAAAAAAGTCTTCGAAGAAACCGGGCTACTACCGCACCTAAATCCCGGCAATTTATCTCCAGAAGAACTCGATGACCTGAAGTCAGTCTCCCCATCCATGGGCATCATGCTTGAGTCTGCCTCCGAAAGGCTCTGCGAAAAAGGAATGCCGCATTACGGCTCCCCAGACAAGATCCCAGAAGTCAGGCTACAAACACTCCGGAACGCGGGCATCGCGAAAATCCCCTTTACGACTGGAATATTAATCGGTATCGGGGAAACCCGACTCGAGCGGATTGAAAGTCTACTCAAGATTCGAGAAATACATCGACAGTATCAACACATACAAGAAATCATAATCCAGAATTTCCGTGCGAAGCCAGAGACAAAGATGGTCCACGCTCCAGAGCCGGATTTAAACGAACTACTTTGGACTATCGCTATAGCCCGAATTATTTTTGGTCCCGAGATGAGCGTACAGGCTCCTCCCAACCTGAGTCCTGGAGTTCTCTCAAAGATCGTTAAATCTGGCATAAACGACTGGGGCGGTGTGTCTCCGGTCACTCCTGACTTTGTTAACCCTGAAGCACCTTGGCCTCACTTAAGCGATTTAGCTGAACAGACCTACGCCGCAGGAAAACATCTCGATGAAAGGCTTACGATTTACCCGAAATTTACTCAAGAATTCTCTTCTTGGATTCATCCTAATCTACGCGAACGTATCGCCGACATGATCGACACGGAAGGCTATGCAAGGACCGACAATTGGTCTCCGGGGGATATCGAAACTACACCGCCCAACGAGATCATGAGCGGACTCATTAACGAGCCAAAGAAAGTCTCTAAAGACGTAAAGTCCATCCTCAACAAGTCTGAAAAAGGGATGCCCCTTGAAGAAGACGAGATCATCCGATTATTTCAGGCCCGAGGAGATGATTTTTCGGCTGTCACTCAAACGGCAGACCAGATTCGTCGAGAAATTAACGGTGATACCGTCAGTTTCGTCGTCAACCGAAACATCAACTACACCAACATCTGCTACTTCAAGTGTCAATTTTGTGCGTTTTCGAAAGGCAAACTTGCCGAGAACCTAAGAGGCCGACCTTACGATTTATCCGAAGAAGAGCTCGCTCGGCGCACTAAAGAGGCCTGGGATAGAGGCGCCACCGAAGTCTGTATGCAAGGCGGCATACACCCAGAATATACCGGTGATACCTATATCAACATCCTCAAAACGGTCAAAAAATCCGTTCCTTCCATGCATATCCATGCCTTTTCTCCGCTAGAGATATGGCAGGGTGCCGCCACCATGGATATGGGATTAGTCGATTACTTATCACTTCTTAAAGATGTCGGACTAAGCACTCTCCCGGGAACTGCCGCGGAAATTCTCGATGATGAGATTCGAGCCATCATCTGTGCAGATAAAATCAATACCCAGCAATGGCTGGATGTGATGGAGGCCGCACATGAGGTTGGTTTTAAAACTACAGCAACGATAATGTATGGGCATATAGAACGACTGGAACACTGGGCTCGTCACCTCATCCGGATCAGAGATCTGCAGGACCGAACTGGCGGATTTACCGAGTTTGTGCCTTTACCATTCGTGCACATGGAAGCACCGATGTACCTCAAGGGCCAAGCCCGCAAGGGCCCAACTTTCAGAGAGGCCGTGTTAATGCATTCCGTAGCCAGAATCGCATTTGGGAAATCGATCAAAAACATTCAAGCCAGCTGGGTAAAAATGGGACACGAAGGCATTAAAGCCTGCCTCAACGCAGGTTGCAACGATCTCGGAGGTACATTAATGAACGAATCGATTAGCCGGGCTGCTGGGACGCAACATGGCCAAGAAACTTCACCAACAGAAATGCGCAAATTAATTCGTATGCTCAATCGCAACCCCACCCAGCGCAATACAGTTTATGGGAAAGTGAGTACCGAAAGAGAAAAATCAGGAATCAATGCAAGTGATTTGGAAGAAATCAACAACACACCTGCAAAAAAATACGAAAGGAAAACTCCTAGCTCATCATTGGTGCGCAATGATCCTCTGAAACTCGTAGACGTCTCTGGTAGAAGTAATTCACAAACTAATTAGCTTCTTTTTGCTGATGGGCAAAAATCGATTTTTGCCCTACCTTCGACCAATCAGGCGGCATTAACACTGGCCTAGGATCAAACCGCGCCCATTTTGCGGGGCCTCCCTTGATATATTCCTCCGAATGAAGGCCGCCGTTAGTAAGATTCGTAATGGGCAATGCATCAGCAGCAGAATAAGCACAGAGCAATAAGGGCCTTGTATTATCGGTTAGGTTTGGTGCTGAACCATGAATGCAACGGCAATTATGCACAGTAATTGTGCCGGCCTCACCGTAAAGATACTCCGCTGAACCCACATTAATTTTTGGTATGTCTGATTCACGAATATTGCCAGTCCACTGACCACTTTCGTCATACTGGTCATACAGCGGGCCGTCGTGACTATCGGGTATGATACCCATGGGCGCCATATCCTCTGTCACATCCTCCAAATAAACACCAATCGTAATGACGTCATAATTTGTATGAGGCCAAAATTGTATATCTTGATGCCATTTGACCTCTTCGCCACCTTTAGACCACTTAAAATTCAATTTTGAGTGATGAAACTTAAAATCCGGGCCTAAGATATCTTCGGCGATGTCAGCAAATGGCCCCTTACTCGCAAATTCCCAATATTCCTCGTGGAAATCGACAGGCGAATTCAGCCTTCTGATGCGCGGAGCTTTGGGACTGTGATCTGGCTCCAAATCAAAACGTTTATCAGATCCGGTAAGAACTCGGCTTTCTTCGATAAATGAATCTGTGACCGTTTTGAGTTTTTCCAGCCAGTCTTCAGAGACCAAACCCTTCAGACCTAGGTAGCCCCTCTCTTGGTACTTCATTTTTTGTTCAAGAGTCAGAACATTCAATGAGTTTTTTGTTTTCATCAATCGACCCCCAGCCTTTATTCACAGACAATAATAGAATCATCTTTAAAGATAATCATCCTAATCGGTTGAAAATAACAATAACAACAACCCCTTACTACTTGTGATATCCCAAAAATCAAAGCAATATCGTCCCATCAAAAATTTCTTCTAGACGGTGAGACAAATGGCAGGGATACAATTTGATTTTGGCTCCGGTAGAGCAGATCCGGGTACTTTCCCTACAAAAAAATTACAAGAAGCCGCCATTAAAGTGATAGCTGAGGAAGCCGAAGAACTCACGAAATATCCTGGTGATCTTGGGCACCTAGGGATGCGTCAGGCTATGGCGAGACGCGAGCAAGAAAGAGAAAACGTTTCAGTCAATCCCGACCATCTACTTCTAACCAATGGTTCAATGCAAGCTGTGACGTTGTCAGCGGAAGCTCTCCAAGAGATGCCAGGCGACACAGTTCTTCTCGAAGAATTCAATTACCCAGGAACATTAAGTGCTTACCGAAGCCTCAAACTTGAAATGGTCGGCATCAAACTGGATGAAGGCGGTATGCGACTTGATCACATGGAAGATGAACTAAAGAGATTGGATAAAGCCAAAAAACGCCCAAAATTCATCTACGCAATCAGTACTTATCAAAATCCAACCGGTTTCAATATGCCCAAGAGCAGACGTCTAGAAATGATCGAATTAGCTAGACGCTATGACATACCAATTGTCGAAGACAACTGTTACGCCGATGTTCACTATGAAGGTGCAATCGAGCCCGCCATCTACGCGTTGGATGATGATCCAAACCACGTCTATCTTTGTTCACTATCTAAAATCTTGGGTCCCGGATTACGTCTAGGCTATCTAATTGCGAGGCCGCCTATGTTAGAAAAAATATTAGCTAGACGACACGACAATGGAAGCAATTACCTAGCGGCCGCAATCACTGCAGAATTTTACAAGGACGGCATCTGGGAGCATGCCGCCTTTACCAATCCTGTACTCAAGGTCAAAAGAGACTTAACCGTGCAAGGATTGAGTAATGAACTTTCCGATATCTGCGTGTGGTCGAATCCTGTCGGAGGATTGTTTGTTTGGGTAAGGCTGCCAGACGATGTCGATAGAAAAAAACTGTCAGAGATCGCGTCGGAAAAAGGAGTCCACTATTTACCCGGTATCGCATTTCATTATGAGAACAAAAACGTCCCATACCTAAGACTCGCTTTTGGGCATCTTGAAGATCAAACTATTGAGGAAGGTATCCCGGTGCTGGCACAATGCATACGAGAAAGCCGGACAAGCAATGAGCCCAAAGACTTTGATTCATTATTTATGTCTTAAAAGCTTGTAGTTGGCTTGAAGTACTTCTGATGCCAGATTCCCATAGGCGGCTCATCTGCACGCGGCATTCGCCAACTTTTGACCGATGAATTACTCAAATCAACACGATAAAGTCCACGCGGCTCATTAATCGTATTTTGAACATAAGCCTTTGCCGACTCCTCTGGTACATAACGAGCAGCCATCGACAAATAAAGACTTCGCCATTCGTCATCTTCACCAACATCGTGAACCAATTCAGCAAGTCCCTCGACAATTACCTTTCGGTAGGGTTGCGCATCTTCGTCGATGCATAAAGCAATACGATTATCTTGTCTCAGACAGCCAAACCACTCCGACTTCTCTCTTGGCGTGAAATAAATTACGTGTTCTCGATATATGAACCATATGGGAGTAACTAAAGGGAAACCGTCAACTCGATTTACACCAATTCTCATCAAGATTCCAGGATCTGTCAAAAACCTTTCCATCTCTTCTTTGGCCAGAACTGGCATGATTTTGGCCTCTACGCGAGAATCGCTCTTCGAAACATGTTGCGATAACCGTGAACAATTTCCATTTGATCTTCGATCCCTTTATCAACCAATATCCGATGGGCTTGTTTCAAGTTGTAATACGGACAGTTAACTATCAGATGATGCTCAAGGTGGTAATTCACAAAATATGGTGCAATAAAAATCCTTTCCCACCAGTTAGTGATGATCGTACGAGTATTCTTTAATCGATCATCATTATCAGACACTACGGCATGTTCGCCAATGCTCCGAATTCTAGTAACAAAGTGATTCCAGGTAAGAGCTGGAACCCACCAAAGCAGGAAATACAGATACCAAGCTCCGGCGAAGGCAAACCCACTCAAGAAAAAGAGGTTAATCAACAGATTCGGGCCTAGACGTCGAAAACCGTTGTACAAACCCTTAACCCTAGTCTCTCCTGAAAAGGCTGCCTTGATCGTCGTCCCATAAAGCTTGAGCCCCGTCTGACCTGTCAGGTCTCGGAATACTTTACGCCCAAAAGAAGCGCGATTGATTGGAAAAGGTTTCGACAAAACAAGATCAGGGTCATCTTTTTGTTGGGTATTGGCATGATGTTGGACGTGAGCTTTCCGATATCCTTCACCTGTACCACCCAATAAGACGCGATTCAAAGGCCATTGCATCAGCCAGTCGTTCAATTTGCGATTAGAAGATAAATTAAAGTGAGCCCCCTCATGGGCAAGCACGAACAAACCCAGCTGACGAGTTCCAATGACCAGAATTCCTAGCACAATGGTAAACACATTGGTCCAGATCAAGACCACAACCCAGGCCGTGAGAATTACAGCCCAACAGTGCATCACCGCCATAACGCCACGAAAGCTGGACTTAGTTCGCAGCAATTCGATTTCTGTTTCCGTAAAATAATCTTTAGGACGTTGGTCCCTCATCATGTCACCTTGATGTCACCTTGCGATTTTTATCTGCACCCTCAACAGATCAAGCTGTTTCGTCAGCAGTTTACTCTAATACTTTTATCTAAAATACGCTAATTGCGGCGATCTTTGCTTAGTCCAAATGAGCATATAGACAATCACGAGCACTGAATCACGATTCGGGGTATAATGGCGCTAGCTATGAGTAGTGAAGTGAACAAACTCAATTATCCTTTTGACAAACATCCTAAGCCAGGAACGACAATAGAGGTGGCACCAGGGGTGAGATGGTTAACTATGCCCATGCCGGGATCCTTAGCCCACATCAACCTTTACCTTTTAGAAGACACCAAAGGCTGGTATATCGTCGATACAGGTATGGCGACGAAAGAAACTTCCGAGCTCTGGCAGGATATTTTCAGAACGGAGCTCGAAAATAAGCCGGTAGTCGGCGTGATATGCACACACATGCACCCCGATCACACCGGACAATCGGAGATGATTACAAATCAGTTTCGTTGCCCTTTCTTCATGACTCACGGCGAATATTACCAAGCTAAGAGCTTTGCGAATAACACCGGGAACAGCCATTCTTCCTGGACTGGAATGGATTTCTACACACGTGCAGGCATGCCTGTGAATTTTTTGGAACAACTCGGTCAGATGTGGGCCAAGCGGTCAGCCGATTCTATGAGTATGCCAGGATTACCGACATCCTTTGAAAGGATCCAGCACAACCAAATACTCAAAATAGGCAATTACTCGTGGAGGATTGTCGTCGGGTCTGGGCATTCACCGGAACATGCTTGCCTGTATTGTGAAGAACTCAAAATCATGATTTCTGGAGACCAGATCCTACCGATCATCACTTCCAATGTGAGCGTACACCCTAACGAACCAAATGCGAACCCTCTCAAATACTGGATGGAATCTCATGAACGGTTCATGTCGATGCCCGAAGATACTTTTGTATTGCCAGCACACAACCTACCCTTCTACGGGATCAGAGAACGCCTTCAAGGTCTCATCGATCACCATGAACATCGAATGCTACTGGTAGAAACAGCCTGTTCTGAAAAACCTCAAATCGCAAAAGACCTTCTGCCCATCATGTTTGAGAGAGAGCTTGAGCCTCGTCAAAAGATGATGGCGCTAGGAGAGGCAATCGCACATATTCATTTGTTAATGGATAGGAACTATCTTTCAAGGATACTAGATGATGATGGTTGCTATCGTTTCGAATCAATTGATCCCAATTTACAAAAACGCATTGCCAAGGAGGAAGCTCTCTTACCGTCCGATGCTAAAGTGGTCGCCTAACCGACAATAAATTTGAGTCTGAAAACCGAAATCGCCCTGTCCTCCTACAAAGCCCTGAAGTGGTCTAGAGAAAAAGTACCGTTTGGTATTCGTAGTATACTAGGACTAGCCCTGATGGTCGGAGGGGTTTTCGGTTTTCTTCCAATACTAGGATTCTGGATGTTTCCGCTCGGGGTCGCTTTTGTTGCACTGGACATCCCTTTCACACAAAACCGGGTCGATCGATTCATGGCCAAACTTCAATCCATAGCAAACACGCCTACAGATCCATAAGAAACCATGAGAAATTCAACAACGGCCATCGCACATCCTAATGTGGCCCTGATCAAATATTGGGGCAAAAGCAATCTAAGGGGAAACATTCCTTCGACACCAAGCATTTCAATTACGATGTCGAAACTAGAAACAAAAACTACCATCGTAGAAGATGATTTCGATACTATCTGGATGAATCAAAAAAAAATCAACGATCAAAAGATACTAAGATTTCTGAGTCAGATTCGAGAAAAAACGGGAATCGCGACGGTTAAGATTAAAACCGAAAATAATTTCCCCACCGGCTCGGGCTTAGCGTCCTCAGCTTCTGGATTCGCCGCGCTAGCTACGGCTCTCAACCACCACTTTTCTCTAGGGTTTACTCAAAGTGAATTATCCACTATGGCCAGAAAGGGGTCCGCCAGTTCGGCTCGTTCCATCTTTGGCGGGATTGTCAGCCTTCAAGGCCCGTCGTGGGAAGCAAAATTAATTGAACAAGACAGAGACTGGCCACTCAGAATAATAATTGCAAAAACAAGTTCCGAAAGGAAAGAAATAAGCTCGAGCGAAGGAATGAAGCTGACTCGAGAAACCTCGCCCTATTACGAACCTTGGGTAAAAGAGGCACAAAAAGATTTTGATGATTGTCTCTTGGCAATCAAAAACCGAGATTTTGAAAAGCTAGCAGATCTGTCGGAAAAGAGCTGTCTCAAAATGATTGGGACGATGCTCTCGACCTCTCCCCCTCTAATTTACTGGAATCCGACCACATTGAAATGCGTACATACCATAAAAAAAATGAGAAACGCAGGGAAAGCGGTTTTTTTCACCACAGACGCCGGCCCTCAAATCAAGGCGATTTGTACCCCCGAAAGCGCAGAAGAAGTGACAAAATCTTTATCTAACATAGTGGGCCCCACGAATATTCTTGGTTGTGAAATAGGCGACGATGCCAGAATCGTATAAAAGTCGCTCCAAGGCACCAGGGAAAGTGGTCCTATGGGGAGAATACGCCATCTTGGAAGGCGCGCCTGCAGTGACGATGGCCGTAGACCAATACGCTTCCGTTGATTTAGTGGCTACCCGATCAAGCTGGGAATTCGTCTCAACAGGCTTTAAAACGCCAGGGGTGCATCTATTCGAAAAAGATTTTTGTTCAATTCCAGCCGCTCAGTTCGCCGAGCTTAGTTTAAAGAAGTTAGGCTTTCAGGATTTCAATACTCCCTTTTCAATTCACTCTGACACGTCAAATTTTTACTTAAACAATAAAAAAATAGGTTTAGGTTCTTCGGCATCTCTTGCCACCGCTACCTATCATGCATTAACAACCATGCTGGGAATCGAGGCCTCGCTCGAAACGGCCCTCGAAATTCATAATTCTTGGCAATCTGGCTCGGGAAGTGGCATCGACGTTGCGACAAGTTGGTTTGGCGGGACGATTAGCTGCCAGAGAACATCAAGTTTAATAGTGAAGCCATTCAGGCTGCCCGATTCTCTGTTTTGGCAGATTGTCTGGACGGGCCATTCTTCCAATACACTCGATCATATCAAGAAATTTGACGATTTAGATCGACATAAAATAGCCCTCACTTTAGAAAAATTGTGCTCCGCCTCGGAGCAACTCGAAGATAACACTGTCTCACTTGATACTCTCGGACACTACAGAGATTGCCTAGAAGAATTCGATAAGATAAGCAAGCTAAATATTTTTACGACAGAACACCGAAGGTTGGATAGAATCGCAGCCGAGATGGGCTTGATTTACAAACCCTGTGGAGCTGGAGGAGGTGATATTGGTATCGCTTTTGCCGATGAGCCTGAATCTCTAACGGAATTCAATCAACAAATTGAAAACTCTAAATTTATCGCACTTGATATGGAGATAGCCGCAGATGGCGTCACGACAATCTAACAGCAAGTCATCAGGAAGATCACGAATACCAAACTTCTTCAAGATGAGCATTCTTGAACGGATTAGCGCGCTCCACGAAAAGGGACTCCTATCATCTAACGACGTCCGCCAACTAACTAACGCCGACCATCAATTAGACATTGATGTAGCCGATAAAATGATCGAAAACGTTCTTGGCGTTTTTGGCCTCCCCATGGGAGTCGCTCTGAATTTTTTGATCAATAATCAAGATTATGTCGTCCCCCTAGTCGTGGAAGAACCCTCGATCGTCGCTGGTCTATCGGGAGCAGCTAGAATTTCAAGACTTGGAGGTGGGTTTACCACCAATCAGGTCGATACAGTATTAATAGGACAGATCCAGTCAGTCGTATCCGGCGATGTCGATCTGGCGATTAGACGGGTCGAAGAAAACAAATCCGAGATATTGTCACTTGCTAATAGCCTACACCCTAAAATGGTCGCCCGAGGTGGCGGTGCCATTGATGTTGAAGTACATCAACATAAAGGGATTCATGATTCAAGAAACATGGTGGTCGTGCACTTGCTAGTGGATACCCGAGAAGCGATGGGAGCAAATCTCGTCAACGCGATGTGTGAGGCAGTTGCGTCTCTCATCGAAACGCTCACCCAAGGAAAAGTATTTTTGAGGATACTCTCTAATTTGACGGATAGAGCAATTGCAAAAGTCAGAGTGCAAATACCAACAGTCAACTTATCAGGGAAAGGCTTTTCAGGCGAAGAGGTGAGGGACGGGATAGTTTTGGCCAACGACCTTGCTCTAGTCGATCCTTATAGGGCGGCAACCCACAATAAAGGCATTATGAATGGTGTCGATGCTGTAGCAGTCGCTACGGGAAATGATTGGAGAGCGATAGAGGCTGCTGCCCACGCCTACGCCGCAAGAGATGGAAAATACAAGGCCCTAACTCAATGGTATCCATCAGAAGAAGGTGATTTGGTAGGCGAAATCGAAATACCAATGAAAGTCGGTACCGTCGGTGGTTCCTTAGAAACCAACCCGAGTGTAAAAATTAACCATCGTCTGCTGGGCTCACCGAACGCTTCTGAGTTAGCCTCTATATTGGCAACCGTCGGCCTTGCACAAAATTTCGCCGCGCTACGTTCTCTTTCTACAGATGGGATCCAACAAAACCACATGACATTGCATGCAAGAAGCGTTGCGAGCAGCGCCGGTGTAAACGAAGAACATTTCGAGATCGTCGTCGAACAACTCATAGAATCCGGTGAAATCAAGGTTTGGAAAGCTAAAGAAATCGCCAGCAATCTAGCTAGAAAAATAGCTCAACCACAAACTGCCGAACGTCAATCCGCCTGCGGAAAAATAATTCTTCTGGGTGAGCATGCCGTTGTTTATGGACGACCCGCGATAGCACTGCCAATCCCTCTTGCCGTTGAAGCGTCAGTCCGGTCTGGCAGAGCGGATGAAGGCATCAATATTATTATCCCGAGATGGGGCTTGGAACAAAAAGTTAAGGACAACGCTCAAGGGTTCGCCGGAATCCTTGCAAATGTGATAAAGACCATGGGCCTCGAAGACAAAGATATGGAAATTGATGTCTTTCCAAACGTCCCTAAAGCGATGGGTCTGGGCGGATCATCCGCACTCGCTGTCGCTATTATTAGGGCAATCGACCATCACTTCAAAACCAAGCTATCAGATAACGAAATTAATGAGCTGGCCTACCAATGCGAAAAAGCGGCTCATGGTACTCCATCTGGTGTCGACAACACGGTCGCCACATTCGGCACCCCACTGTTTTATCAAAAAGTCGACGATCAGCCGATTTTCGAAGAAATCAATATCGGACAGCCAATCGAACTGATAATCGGCATCACAGGATTAGAGAGCTTGACAGCGGAAACGGTAGCAAAAGTAAGGCACGCCTGGAAACATTCGCCTGAGCGTTATGAATCGTTGTTTGACCAGATTGCACAACTAACGACCTCTAGCCTCGAATCCCTAAAAACTGGAAAGCTCCAGGAATTAGGCGAACTAATGAACCTATGTCATGGTTATCTAAATGCTCTTCAGCTCTCCACTCCGGAGCTAGAAGAGCTAGTTCACATTGCCAGAAATAATGGCGCTCTCGGGGCTAAACTAACCGGCGGCGGCGGCGGTGGATCGATGATTGCGCTGTGCCAGGATAATAAAGATGAAATACAGGAAGCCATGCACAAGGCAGGATTTCAAACCCTACCTTATACAATCAGTTAAAGGCTCTTTAATTCTCAGCCAAACTGGCACGAGAGGTCACGCTGGCGCGCCACCTAGCCACATGTTCCAGTGTTGGTAGAGGCGCGACCTTAACCATTTCGGCAAAGTCCAGAGTAATCGCCAACGTTATATCGGCAACAGTAAAACGATCTCCAGCCAGGTATTGACTATTCGACAACTGGTCATCAAACATCGTCAGTGCCTTCGGAGCCTTCTCAGCACATACTTGTCCCCACTCCTCCACACAGGTTTCTCTATCTTTGAAAAATCCTGTGATATTCCTGAAGGCACCGGCGATTTCTAAAAACAGGTTAAGCTCGACTCGTCTCTGCCACATTTCAACATTGGCTATTTCAAGCGCTTCCAACCCAAATAAATTCGGTTCAGGTTCGATCGCTTCGAAGTAACGACAAATGGCGATCGATTCCGAAATGTAAGTCCCGTCATCCAACTCCAAGACGGGGACGCGTCCCGCAGGGTTTTTACTGAGATATTCAGTTTGAATGTTTTCACCTGCCCTGATGTCGACAGAGATCCGTTCACACTCGATGCCTTTCTCTGCCATAAACACGGCAACTCGTCTTGCATTTGGTGATGGTGACTCGTGTAATCTCATAGTGCTACTCCAATGTGCGATCTGCCGCCTTCCAAAACAAAGTATGAGTTGGCCGCTAGCAAATAAAAAACTTAACGGCTAGCATAAAGTATAAACACACACAGGTGAAACATGACGATCGCAAATATTGCAGTACTGCCACAAGATTCCCAAACCTTACGTATCGAAGAGGTCAAGTTGCCTGATCCCCAACCAAATCAGGTGATCGTCAAACAATACTCTTCTGGGATCTGCCATTCGCAATTACATCAAATGCACGGGCCAAGAAAATCATTGGTACTGCTGGGGCATGAGTCTACCGGGGTCGTACTCAAGGTTGGGGCTTCTGTCGGTCATGTGCAAGAAGGCGATACGGTTTTAGTGACCTGGGTTCCAAGGAATGTCGACGAATCGAGTTTGCCGCCGGAGCCAATCTCCTTGTCGGTCTCAGACGGAATAGCCGTCGCCCAAAATGTATTCACCTGGGCCGACCATACAATCGCCGACGAACAGTATGTTGTAAAAGTCAAATCAGACATCAAAAAAGATGTTACTTCTATCATAGGCTGCGCCGTGATGACGGGAGCTGGCGCCGTGATCAATACCGCCAATGTCCAGGCCGGGCAGAGTGTCGCAATTTTTGGTGTAGGCGGAGTGGGTCTGTCTGCAGTAGTCGCTGCCAAGGTAGTCGGGGCGAGCCCTATCATTGCGGTAGATCTAGATGACGAAAAACTAAATTTTGCCAAACGCTTTGGGGCAACTCACACAGTCAATGCAAAAAACGAAAACCCCATAGAGGCAATACACAAGTTAACGCAACAATCAGGCATATTTACTATGCAACGCAAGGCAGTATCAGGGTCCGATTACACTTTTGATTGCATAGGCATCAAAACAACCATGGAACAAATCGTCCCTGCCTGCAGAAGTGGTCATTTTGGCAAGTTAGACGGTGGAACGGCTGTATTAGTTGGTGTCCCCAGCACTACCGTCGAACTTAACGCAATCGACATGCTGGTCAATGAGAAACACTTCATCGGAAGTATCGGAGGCTCCTGTACGCCAGACAAAGACTTTCCCGAGTTCCTCGACTGGCATGCGAGCGGTAAACTGGATTTAGAGTCAATGGTGACAGCCAGATATAAATTAGAAGACATCAATATAGCGACGACCGCTCTTGAAAATGGCGAAATTCAGGGCAGAGCTATTATCGAATTCTAAATTTCAAAGGTGATTAAACGCATCCTTAGAGTGCATGCTCCTAGCGCTAACCGATCAACTTAACTGCCAGTGGAGCAGAGTAAAAGGCTCTTCACCTGGGTGATGTTCGAAGATTCCCTCAACGGGCGCGCCAATCATTACCTCTTGAGCAGGGTCTCCAATCAAATTACCTACGAGTCTCACATGATCTGCCTGAGGTAATTCTATGAGTACGATCAAATAGGCGCCCTGATCTGCTAGAGCGGGATGTACTGGGTGCCAAACCCGTTCGTAGCTATATATATT
>CAZYHH010000012.1:0-22571 GCA_964647295.1 uncultured Pseudomonadales bacterium | reverse complement strand
TGACCAGTTTAATCAGGGCCCGCTCAGTAGTTTTCTCATCGAATTAACGGGTAGAGTCCTTAAGTCTAATCGCGTTCGTATAGAAGATATCGTAGACAGCGCAGAGCAAAAAGGTACAGGACGATGGGCAGTAGAAGCCGGGCTCGATCTCGGGGTGCCGATCCCTACTATCTCTGCTTCGGTTGACGCAAGAGCAGTCTCTGCTCTCTTGGACAGACGCAATCATCTATCTCAGCGTATTAGCTCTGATCGAAAGGTCTCGAGAATACTCGACATAGAGGAGATCGAGCGAGCACTGATTTTTGGAAAAATCTGTGCCTTTAGTCAAGGTGTAGAGCTGATACAGCGCGCCAAGAAAGAACATCAGTGGCCATTAAAGATCATGGATATTCCGAAAGCCTGGAGGGAAGGATGTATTCTTAGAGGAGTCTTGCTGGACGAATGGATTAATAGGGTCGTTGGGACAGAGCCAGAATCGTTAATTGATATTAGTTATTTTTGGGAACAGCTTATCAATAGTGAGGACTCCGTGCGCAGCGTGTTGAGTGTCTGTGTAGAGGTCGGAATTCCGCTGCCAGCGCTCGCGGCTAGTGTCAACTGGTTTGATTCATTGACCAGCAGTCGGCTACCTCAGAGCCTGACCCAAGCACAACGAGATGCCTTTGGAGCACATGGGCTATACCTGCGGGACGACCCTGAGCGTTTGGTGCATAAAGAATGGTGACGTCGAGCATTGTCGTGATGGGTGTCGCTGGATGCGGCAAGACGACTATAGGCCAGCAGCTGGCACAACATTTAGAAATTAGATTTTTTGATGGTGATGACTTTCATTCGGTTCGGAATGTCCAAAAAATGTCTTCAGGTCAATCTCTCACCGACGAAGATCGAGCCGACTGGTTGTCTTCTCTCACTGATTTGATCAGGTGTGAAGGGCCGATTGTATTGGCCTGTTCGGCACTGAAAAAAAGTTACCGAACGCTTCTAGCTGAATCAGAGTCTGCTTTGCGGTTTGTTTTTCTCGATGTCTCTCCCGAGATCGCACGTACTAGACTTGAATCTCGGGACTCGCATTTTATGCCCGCATCGCTAATTGAGTCGCAGTTTGAGGCGTTAGAGCGACCACAAGAGGCAATTGAAATAGACGCGGAAAATTCCGTGGTTCGGATTCTCGATGAGTTGAAACTATTCCTGAACTGATTCGCTGGTGAATTGAAAACTGTTTATGATCAGTGTTTCAGAATAAATTGTGAACACAGAAGATGGAACCGATCGAATTTACACTCGAACATGTTTTAGAAGTTGCGAGCGACGAGCTCCTGCACAGGATGGGTCTGCAGGATCTGACCTATGGTTCGACGGTCGAAGGGTTTGGGCTTGGTGCCAGTGGTCGGGTCGGAGATCCATGGGGCAGTATTAAGCAATTCCGAGCGGCGTTACGCGCGGCCCGAGACAGAGACAAGAGTTAGAGAAGCCTTGTTGCTCTTATTTTGATTAACCCTACACCATGAACGAGAGGATTATAGAAACCGAGAATTGTTTGATGGAGGGCTCAGATGACCTTGCGAGGAGGTTTCCGGAGTTTGCTAACGCAACCGACCTGGTCGGGACCTTGAGCTTGCGGCGACGCCCCGAAGGGTTTTCTCAGCTGCTGAGCGCGATTGTCAGCCAACAGCTCAGCGTGGCGGCAGCTAATTCGATCTGGTTAAGACTCAAAACCGCAGGCTTAACCGGGCCAAGAAAAATAGAAGCAGCTACAGACGAAGAGTTAGCTAGCGCGGGCCTGAGTCGACAAAAAATACGCTATGCGAGAGCACTTGCGGGTTCACGGATTAACTATTAATATCTCAGAGCGTTGAGGTCTGAGGAAGTGATTAACCGATTAACCCTAGTGTCGGGAATCGGCAACTGGACAGCGGAAATCTACGCGATGTTTAGCCTAGGGCGTGCGGATGTGTTCGCGCCCGGTGACTTAGCGTTGCAAGAATCAGCCCGTATTCTGTTTAAACTTTCGAAACGCCCTAAAGAAAAAGAATTTAGGGAGATGGCTCGGGCGTGGTCTCCTTGGAGAGCAGTGGCTGCACGGATTCTTTGGTCCTACTATAGGGTTTCAAAGGAGAGAGAAGGAATTCGCTAGTTCGAGTTTTCTTCGCATCTATCAAGCGAGACGGGTTCCATTTTCGATCGGTTTATCTGGGACCGCAAGAACCACACTAAGGTCGTTCTGAATAAACCCGGTTACCAGGCACTCTGAGATAAAGGGTCCGATTTGCTTGTCGGCGAGGTTGGTGACCGCGATCATCTGCCGTCCGACGAGCGAAGCCGGCTGGTAGTTATCGGTGATTTGAGCAGAAGAGCGCTTCATAGCGATTTTTTCACCGAAATCTATTCGCAGTCTGATGGCGGGTTTTATCGCCTCCGAAAAGCCTTCAGCATCTACTATCGTACCCACGCGCAGATCGACTCGTTCAAATTCTGTCCAGCTAATCTCTGGCAATTTCTCATCTCCTCCTTTAATCATCTTTGGCTTTATAGAAATATCCGAACCCAACAGCGGATTAGGTGCTTCTCGTGATCGAGCGCTTCGAGCCTATGACAGTATTCGTGGCGATAAGAAAACTAGTCGGATATGATGCGTTTCAAAATCGCGGCTGTTTATTGTTGTGAGATGGCCATTTGCTTTAGCGGTTAATGTTTTATTTCCGGTGAGAATTCAATGGTAGATCAGATAACAGATCGCGAGCGTCGATATACACTGTTCATGTTGGTTGTGGTGTTTACGTCGAGTCATGTGGATCGTCAGATCATGGGAATACTTGGGCAACCGATCAAGGAGTCTCTGCAGATTTCTGATACTCAGCTTGGATTGCTGACGGGAATAATGTTTGCTGTTTTTTACGCGACGTTGGGTATGCCGATGGCGATGTGGGCTGACCGTAATAATCGTCGAAATTTAATTTCTTTCTCTGTGTTTTTATGGAGTCTAATGACCGCATTGTGCGCCGCCGCAACGAATTTTGTGCAGCTACTGTTAATGCGAATTGGTGTTGGTGTCGGCGAGGCAGGATCTAATCCTCCTTCGCACTCTATTATTGCCGATCTTTATCCCCCAGAAAAACGGTCCACCGCGATGGCAATTTTTGGTACTGGGGTGAACTGGGGAATACTGATCGGATTCTTGGTGGGCGGTTGGATTAATGAGTGGTATGGGTGGAGGACGGCATTTTTAGTAGTTGGACTGCCCGGAATTCTGATTGCGCTGCTGGTGAGGTTCACCGTTAAAGAACCTCCTAGGGGCTATTCTGAATCCTTGGTTCAGGAGGTCGCTCCGCCCTCATTTTGGACGGTAGTCCGATTTGTATGGGGTAATCCGGTGTTAAGGAATGTGGTGGCCGCGGGGACTCTGACAGCATTCTCAGGGTATGCCTCGGTTATCTGGGTGCCGATATACTTGGTCAGGATTCACGAGCTGGGGACGGGAGAAGCGGGCAGTTACCTCGCGTTAACAATTGGCGTTGGAGGCGCAATTGGTATCTATTTAGGTGGTCGGCTTGCGGACTATCTTGGAGAAAAGTACGGAGAACAATGGCTGGCCTGGATCGTCACTGTTGCGGGTTTATTGAGTATTCCCTTTATGTTTCTGTGCTTCTTTGCAAGTACACCTGAAATAGCGATACTCGCCTACGCTCTTCCTGCTTTTATGGGAACAATCTATGTTGCCTGCAGCTTCGCGCTGATTCAAAACCATACACCCTTGGAGATGAGATCTGTTTGCGCCGCGATCAATTTATTTATCATGAATATAATAGGTTTGGGATTGGGTCCCTTTACGATTGGCCTTTTTAGTGATTTGTTTGAGTCTTCCATGGGGATCGATGCATTGCGTTATGCTTTGCTTGTTACCCTAGGTGCGATTGCCCTGGGCTCCTGGTTTTATTATCGAACAGGTATTTTTGTTAGACGGATAAGACTGTAAATCTTGCTGAGCGAGCCCATACGCTCTTTAATTGTTCCACTACAAGTAAAGAGAAAATGTGATGGGAATCAACTGGGAAATTATTGCTGCGCTAGCGGAAACGATTAGCGCTCTGGCTGTTATGGCTTCGCTCATTTATGTCGGTGTTCATGTCCGAGGAGACCGACAGGCGAGAGTAGATGCGACAGTTCAAGCCAGACAAGAGGGAACTCGCGAGATACTGTTGGCGCAAGCGACGTCGCCCGAGCTGGGTTCGCTCCTTGGTAAAGTTTATAAACGTTCGGGTAGAAAGCTCCCAGGAATGCAATCGATAGAGGATGCCTTTCAGCTATCCAGTGAAGAGGCCTACCGAATTTGCTGTCTCTGGGTGGCTTTGTTTAGGAAATACGAGGCTGATTTTAATCTTGCATTAACAGATCAGGAGAAGGAACACGCTACGGGGCTTATTAGGATGTTAAGAAGCGGTGCGCCAGCTATGTGGTGGCCGGAAGCAAAAAATGCCTGGTTTTCTCAAGAGTTCATTGATCGGGTCGAAGGGATGATGAAAGAGGATGGATGAGGGAGGGTTTAACAAATTATAAGTGTTAATATTTGAGGGTAGGTTGTTGGCGGTCGGCCGATGATATACGCAGCTATTACGAGAGAGAGGGAAGTGGTTTGGACGGTATACACGATTTGGGCGGTAAAGAAGGGTTTGGTCGGGTTCAGGTTGAAGAGAAGGAGCCGTACTTTCATGAACAGTGGGAGTCTGCTGTCTTCTCAATGGTGATTAATTTGGGAGATAACACCGATCGTTTTCGTCATTCCGTAGAACGTATCGATCCAGTCAGTTATTTGACCGATACCTATTATGGTAGATGGTTAGGCGGGCTTGAGTCTAAGTTGGTTGAGGAAGGTCTTATCAGCCAGGCTGAGATAAAGCAGAAGCTGCTTAGTCTTGGGGTGGCTGATGAGGGCCGTGTTGCCGCAAGACCAAGTGATAAAGTAGCGGTAGAGTTCAAGGCCAAGGCTAGTCGAGAATACCCAAATGCCGCTCGACCGCTGCAAGCTGAACCGCTTTTTCAAGAAGGGCAAGGGGTGGTTGTTGTGCCCACCGGTGTGGAAGGGCACACGCGGTTGCCAGGCTACGTGAGAGCGAAGCGCGGTTCAATCGTAGCGCTTCACGGGGGCTGGGTTTTCCCTGATACGCATGCCCATGGGCTAGGTGAGAATCCAGAGCATTTGTACACCGTCGCTTTTTCTGGCATTGAGTTGTGGGGCGAAGAAGCAGATGCTGATTTAGAAATCAGAATCGATCTTTTTGAATCTTATATTAGAGGATATAGAGATGAGTAATGCAGACGCGAGTGTCAGGGCTGAAGCACTGGAAAGTTTGTTGATTGACAAAGGTTTGATAGAAGCCGACCAAATAGATCAGACGATCACGCTTTTCAACGAAAGGGTCGGTCCAATGAATGGGGCTCGGGTGGTGGCAAAGGCATGGAAAAACGCCGAGTATCGAAAAAAGTTATTGGAGGATGGATCAAGAGCCATCGAAGAATTTGGATTCGTCGGCGGACAAATTGATAAGCTGGTCGTGGTTGAGAATACGGCTTCAGTTCATAATGTAGTAGTCTGCACACTGTGTTCTTGTTACCCCTGGGCAGTATTGGGCTTGCCGCCACGTTGGTATAAAGACCCTGCCTATCGTTCTCGTGTTGTGAGAGAACCGAGAAGGGTACTCGAAGAAATGGGGACTGTTGTTCCTGAGGATAAGCTCGTACGGGTCTGGGATTCATCGGCTGAGATACGCTATATGATTCTCCCAGAATTACCTCCGGGGTGGTCGGATCTGTCTGAAGCCGATTTAGCTGAGAGAGTCTCCCGCGATAGCATGATCGGCGTCGAGATTTTGGGAGCAGTCTGATTGTCTAATATGAATCGACTTTCGTTATGACGGCAGACCAGGTCACAGGCTTTCCTTTAGAAGGCAAGTTGCAGCCGCCTATGGCTAACGGTGAAGTGCTTTTTGGAGAACCCTGGCAGGGCAGAGTGTTCGCGATGACGATATTGCTTTATCAAGATGGTTTGTTTTCTTGGGATGAATTTCAAGATGAACTGATTGAAGTGATCGGCCGATGGGATGCTGGAAATGACGCGACCAGGCAGTATGAATATTACGATCATTTTTCTGAGGCTTTGAATACGTTGCTAAATAAAAAAAATATCGTAGCCTCTGGTGAACTGGGTGAACGAATTGTCAAGTATGCTTCAAGACCACACGGGCATGATCATTGAACAAGACACGAAGATTGAAGTAGTTAGCTAGCTGCTAGGCTTCAGTTTTAAGCCCTCTCGAAGTCTCCGTTCGCTGATAAATGAAATACCACAGGTAAGTTTCTTGGCGACTTTCATGCTTGGATCAATTGCCCTCCAAAATGGTGTGATTTTTTCGTCTGATTTTGCACGTTCATATTCTTCGTAGGCCGCTTCTGCAGATATTCTTAAAAAAATTCCTGTGGATACAGGGCATGTTTTTTCAGCTTGATACTGCATTGCGAGTTCCTCTCGCATTGTCGGAAATGATACTGACTTTCCAAACGGTATGTTTTGGATGTAAGCGTCTACGATGAGCGGTGTGACGACTAGCATATTGCAGCCGATGGGCATATCAGCGAATTTCTTTTCAAGCTGCACCACTTTCCACTCTTTTTTTACGTGTAATTTTTCTGTCCAGGTTAGCATTTTGGTGTACTCCGCAACGATTTAGGCCAGACATAAATATGCTAGGTTTATGTCTAGGTAAACTTAAACCAGTGTTTAGTTCTGTTAGCAAATGCGACTAAAGATAGCATAATCGGTACCTCCACCAGTACGCCAACTACAGTGGCAAGGGAAGCACCGGAATTCAGCCCAAAAAGGGAAATAGCCATCGCAACAGCGAGCTCAAAGAAATTAGATGTCGCGATCATCGATCCAGGTGCAGCAACCTCAAAGCGAAGTTTTATTTTTAGAGCTAGTAAGTAGGCTATTGCAAAGATACCGTAAGTTTGGATTATGAGCGGTAAAGCGATCAGTAAGATCGTTTGAGGTTGCGCTATGATCTTGTGGGCCTGGAAGCCAAATAACAAGAGTACTGTCGCGAGCAGACCAACAATTGAAAGTGGTTTAAAAAACCGTAGTAGTTGATCAAGACCCTCGGTGTAATTTTTTTGGGTGTACCAGTTTCGGGTAGCGATACCAGCCATAAGCGGTATAACGACGTACAACGTGACGGCAAGAATGAGCGTGTCCCAGGGGACGATTATTTTTGTGATACCCAAGAGTAGCGCCGCTAGCGGTGCAAAAGCGAAAATCATGATCAGATCGTTAACTGAAACCTGAACTAGAGTATAAATTGGGTCGCCTTCGGTTAGCTGACTCCATACAAAAACCATAGCGGTGCATGGAGCTATCCCAAGCAAGATCATACCGGCTATATATTCGCCGGCTTGTGCTGGTTCCACGAGGTCAACATAGACCACCCGGAAAAACAGATAAGCTATGAGAGCCATTGAGAACGGCTTGACCAACCAGTTAATGCTTAGTGTGAGATAGAGTCCTTGTGGGCTGGAACGTATGGCCTTTATCGATTGAAAATCCACCTGAACCATCATCGGGTAGATCATAATCCATATTAATATGGCTACGATTAAGTTGACGTGTGCGTATTCGATTTTCGCTACTAAAAGAAAAAGTTGAGGAAACGATGTTCCAAGTAGTACTCCCAGGATTATGGCGACTGTCACCCAAATGGTTAGGTAGCGCTCAAATATTCCCATCTTCTATCCTTTTGATGTTTAGGTTGCCAGACACAGACCAATGTTATCCAATTCCATAGATTAATTAATTGTGAATTACTGTGAGCGAACCACAAAAGTGTGCTGTTCGTTACTTGAATTATCTCAGTCTTACTCGATTTCTTGTGCTAGTCTGAATTTTTTATTTTGTATCGATTTTGTCGGAAGGGTTCAAAGTTAAACTTGTTCGGTCTAACAAGACCATTTTTGTGGAGCATGATACCTCTATCTTGTTTGCTCTGTTAGATGCTGGAGTTGATTTGCCGTTTTCTTGTGGTTCTGGACTATGTGGCACCTGTCAAGTCGACGTAATCTCTGGCGAGCCAGAACATAGGGATTTTGTGTTAACAGAAGAAGAGCGGGCATCAAATAAAACGATGATGATTTGTTGCTCGGGTGCCCTTACTGAAGAAATCGAATTGGATATTTAGCTAATGGCAAGCCAAGCCAAGTGCCTTGAGTCTCCAATAGTTATATGGAAGGGGTGTGATGAATCCGAAAAAAAGAATGAGTGGTATGTAAGATAATTTTATCTGTGCCGTGCCGCCTGAGAGAATGAAGTCCACTGTGTTCATTGCCAGTTCCATGGCGATCATAGATATCAAACTCATACCAAGAGCCGTTTTTAACGAATCCGTTAAGTTCATGCCCTGTAATTTCAGGATGATGGTTTCCAGCAAGATACTAGTAATGAGCCCGTTGACCATTGCCAAGGCCATGATTTGCATTGGATGCCATGGCCAGCCAAAAACTTGAAAAGCCCAAAGTGTGCCTAGGTCTCCTATGGCACAGCCCACTAGACACCAACCGGTGTTTTTAGAACTGGTCTTCCATGTGTGCTTGCACTGCCAGAAACCAGAGCTGAAATAATTTTGGCTTGTTTCAGACATAATCAAAGTTGTGTGTTTGGATTGGCATTATATCAAATCTGAGGCCAAAGGAAAAAATGTGCGGTTGTTTTTAAGAATTAACTTAGATCGTTTATGAATGCTCTTCCAGTCAACTACTAAAAGTCCAAATAATGACAGATCTTTGTTTTTTTGATACTTCATTTGTTTAAAGGTGCGTATCGTATCGGTTAAAATAGGCCTCTTAGTTAAGCGACTTCTAAATTATGGTTGGGGAACAATATTTCCAGAGCACCGACTAAAGAAGATCCTCTCGATAGTTCTCAACAAGTGCGGGATGCAAAATGGATGCTCTGTGCTCTAGATTGTGCGCGCCAAGCTTACTTGGCAGAAGAGATTCCGGTCGGCGCGGTCCTGGTCATCGATGAGCGAATAGTCGGAGAAGGATTTAATCAATCGATTCGTGTTCAGGATCCCACTGCGCACGCTGAAATTATGGCCATCAGATCAGCAGCAAAAAAAATCGGAAATTATCGTCTGCCAGATGCAACCCTTTACGTTACCGTTGAGCCCTGCATGATGTGTTTGGGTGCGATCATACATGCTCGCGTTACTCGGCTTGTCTTTGGTACACAAGAACCTAAAGCCGGCGCCGTCAAAAGTCATCCGATATACAATGATGATTTTCTTAATCATCAAATTGATTGGTCATGCGGTATATTGGAGTCAGAATGTAGCAGGCTGATGCGTGATTTTTTTCTCGACAGGCGAAAGCTCTAAAATTGTTTTTATCCAAGGCAGAATCTATTAATGAACGAGACTGATCAGTTGGTTTTGTCGGGACCGCCCGCAATGAGCAGGTTACGTCTCGAAAAACTCAGGAAGCAGATTCAGGACGTCGTATATACCGAATATGTCCATGTTTTAGGATGTGAAGAACCTTTAAGCCAAAAAGAACTGGATCTGTGTGAGGAGTTATTGGATTACGGACCAAAGTCTGACCTTCCAGAAAAAACAGGGAGCTTGGCGTTTACGGTATTACCTCGAGCAGGGACAATTTCACCCTGGTCCAGTAAGGCTACGGATATTTTCCATATAAGTGGGTTGAAGCAAGTTGTCAGAGTAGAGCGTGGCGTACGCTGGTTTATCGAAGCTGGCGTTGATCCATCAACAATTGATTCATCTGCGTTATTTGATCGAATGACGCAGGATTGTTATGAACAAGAGAGTTTTTCGGCTTTATTTACTGAGGCTGAACCGAAGCCTTTTGAGGTGATAGACGTGTTGGGGGCCGGAATTGAATCTCTCCGAAAAGCAAACGAAAAAATGGGACTTTCGCTCTCAGGAGAAGAGTTAGAATACTTGGCGTCATCATTTGTTCAGCTAGAAAGGAACCCCACGGATGTAGAACTAATGATGTTTGCCCAGGCAAACTCAGAACACTGCAGACACAAGATTTTTAATGCGGGCTGGACGGTGGATGGCGAGGATCAGCCTGAGAGCTTATTCCAGATGATTCGACATACGTACGAGATGATCAATGGCGAGAATATATTAAGCGCTTATAGCGACAATGCCGCGGTGATTGAAGGCCCCAAGACGGATCGACTTTGGATTGATGCCGCTACCAAGGAATATGTGTTTCGGACTGAGCCCCAACACGTCTTGATGAAGGTTGAAACGCACAATCACCCTACGGCGATCGCTCCGTTTCCTGGTGCGGCGACAGGCTCCGGCGGTGAGATTCGAGACGAGGGTGCCGTGGGTAGGGGGTCTAAACCAAAAGCTGGCTTGACCGGGTTCTCGACTTCGCATCTCAATATTCCTGGGCTTAGACAACCCTGGGAAATCGAGTTTGGTAAGCCAGGCCATATCGTCTCGGCGCTAGAAATTATGATCGATGGCCCGATAGGCGCTGCAAGCTTTAATAATGAGTATGGGAGACCCGCGATTACCGGGTACTTTCGAACCATGGAAATTGCCGACAGCGCTTTAACAGGAGATTCGATTAGAGGGTTTCACAAGCCGATTATGATTGCGGGAGGTGTTGGCTTGGTTAGCGAGGAACACGTTCATGCACAGTCTTTCCCCGAGAATACTGCGTTAGTTGTGTTGGGCGGCCCGGGAATGTTGATTGGTTTAGGAGGCGGAGCGGCCTCAAGCCGTTCATCCAGTGAAGGATCATCTGACCTGGATTTTGCATCTGTCCAACGAGGCAATGCGGAGATGGAAAGACGGTGCCAGGAGGTGATTGACGCTTGTTGTTCGATGGGAGCAGAAAACCCGGTTTTATTGATTCACGATGTTGGCGCGGGTGGGCTCTCAAATGCGTTGCCAGAGCTAATCGATGATGCAGGTTCGGGGGGGTTAATTAATCTTAGGAGTATCCCGAGTGCGGATATCAGCATGTCTCCCATGGAGATTTGGAGTAACGAATCGCAAGAACGTTATGTGCTAGGTATTTCGGAAGAAAAACTGGGTGCTTTTGAAGAAATTTGCCGTCGGGAACGTTGTCCCTTCAGTGTGGTGGGGCACTCGACCTTGGATGGTCTGCTGGAAGTAGAAGATCCACATTTTAATCAGAAGCCTGTTGAAATGCCGCTCAACGTTTTGCTTGGTAAGCCACCTAAAATGCACCGCGAGATTGTCAGAGAATCTAAAGTCAGAGGCGATATAAATTTATCGAGTATTTCATTAGGACAGACGATAGAGAGGGTTTTGCAATTTCCCGCTGTCGCTAGCAAAAAGTTCCTGATCACTATTGGTGATCGGAGCATCACTGGGATGGTCGCCAAGCAACCTATGATAGGTAAATGGCAAGAACCGGTCGCCGATGTCGCGGTGACCATTGCAGGCTACAACAGCTACCAAGGCGAAGCATTTGCGATGGGCGAAAAATCACCTTTGGCTATCATCTCACCAGAGGCTTCCGCACGCATGGCTGTTTCAGAATCGCTGACGAATCTGATCAGCGCTGATATCGTGGACTTGAATCGGGTCGTTCTATCTGCAAACTGGATGGCTCCTGCTGGGTCTAATGTAGAAGACCAGGCACTATATGATGCTGTGCACGCGGTGGGTAAGGAGTTTTGTCCTGCCATTGGACTCGCCATTCCGGTTGGAAAGGATTCGCTGTCCATGCAGACACGATGGAGTGACGATGGCCACGAAAAATCCGTTGTTTCGCCGCTTACATTGATTGCTTCGGCTTTTGCCCCAGTCGAAGATGTTAGGCTGACTTGTGATCCCATTTTGGCCGATGTAGAAGAATCCTGTCTGTTGTTGATTCATCTTGGCTCTAGCCGTTTGGGCGGTAGCGCGCTAGCGCAAGTCTATCGGCAGGTGGGTAGCGAAGCACCCGACATTGAAGACCCTCAGCAATTTAGACAAATGTTGGAGTTCATTCTGGATATCAAACGTCGGGGTCTTGTCCTGAGTATGCATGACCGATCAGATGGGGGTGCGTTGGTAGCGATTCTGGAAATGAGTTTTGGTTCTCGAATTGGGATTGATATCGATATTCCCATTGCAGATGAGGCCTTGTCATTTTTGTTTAATGAAGAAGTAGGTTTTGTAATTCAGGTGGCTAATGAACAACAGACGGCGGTCATCAACGAGTGCCCTGTACATTGTGAGCCGATTGCTCGATTGAGAGCGGATGAGGAAGTGTCGATTGGCCAGTCAGGAGAGGAGTTGTATCGTTCTAATAGGGCGGAGCTGCAGGGATTGTGGGCGTTGACGAGTTACAAGCTGCAGGCTTTACGGGATGAAGAAAATTGCGCACGTGAAGAGCATTCTCTGGTTGGAATGGATCGTGATGATGACCCGGGACTTTCAAGTAAACTGACTTACGATGTGAATGACAACATATGTAGCTCTTTTGTCGGGGCATGCGCTAGGCCCAAAGTTGCAGTGATCAGAGAACAGGGGGTCAATGGTCAGTTAGAGATGGCCGCCGCTTTTCATCGAGCAGGATTTGATTGTGTCGACGTCCACATGACCGATCTATCTGAAGGCCTAGTATCCTTGTCTGATTTTAGTGTCTTTGTGGCCTGTGGTGGATTTTCATATGGAGACGTATTGGGCGGTGGAGGAGGCTGGGCAAAGAGTATTTTATTCAATTCTCGGCTTCGTGACGAATTCTCCTCTTTCTTTGAAGCTGAAAAGCTGGCTTTGGGTGTGTGTAATGGCTGCCAAATGATCACTCAGTTGAAGACATTGCTGCCAGAAAGTGATTATTTGCCCAGATTTGTCAGAAATCGTTCCGAGCAATTTGAAAGCAGAACGGTCATGGTGAAAATCGGCAGGAATGATTCACCGTGGCTATCCGGTATGCAAGACAGCGTTATTCCTGTCGCTGTCGCACATGGCGAAGGAAGGGCAGAGTTTGAGCTTTCTAGGCACTCTGAAGAGCTGTTTAAGAAGCAACAGGTTGCGATGCAATATGTCGATTCTCATCATCAGATTACCGAGCGATATCCGTATAACCCAAATGGTGCTGTCCAGGGTTTGGCGGGGGTCCTGGGCAATCATGGTAAGGTTTTGATGATGATGCCTCACCCTGAACGGGTCTTTAGAACTTGTCAGAACGTCTATCAAGATAAAGATTGGGCAGAAGACGGCCCTTGGCTTCGTTTGTTTCGCAATGCCCGTAAGCAGCTGGATTAGCTTTTTCTTTTGAAGTGAAGATCGATGTACCTCACCGGATAGTCACGGGTTTTACGATCTTCGAAGTAAAGCTCGAGCGTTTGCGTGACCACCGGAAAAGATAGAGAGTCCCATGGGATCTCGCTTTCACGGAAAAGCTTTGCATCTAGAGATTCCTCTCCGCACGAAAATTCTTCTTCCTCCAAGCGAGACAGGAAGAACATATAGATTTGCGATATGTGAGGTAAGCTGAACACCGTATAAAGTTGCAAATCAATAGCTTGAGCGTTGGCCTCCTCCCTGGTCTCTCTGGCAGCACCATCTGCAATTGTTTCACCATTTTCCAGATAACCGGCCGGCAGAGTCCAGAACCCATACCTTGGCTCTATTGCTCTTTTGCACAGTAGCACCTTGTCTTCAAATATTGGTAGACAGCCGCTGACTACTCGAGGGTTAACGTAGTGGATGTGGGTACACTCATCGCAGACAAACCTTTCTTTGTGATCCCCTGGGGGCACAATTAGAGAAACGTTAGCTCCACATTTACTACAAAAATTCATCTTTTTCGCACGCGCTCGTAATTTGACGGTGAATACTAAATGAGTTTTCTGTTGGAATCTCCCTTTTAAAAGAAATCGACCTCTCTTAAGATATTTTTTCAGTTAAGAGAAGGGTGGAGGGACAGTGCTTTATCAACTTGGTGAGACGCGCGTTCAAGTCGAAGAAGGAGTTTGGGTGGCTGAAAATGCGGTCGTAGTGGGAAACGTCCTGTTAAGAAAAGACTCGAACGTTTGGTTTAACGTTGTGATTCGTGGAGATAATGATCTGATTACCATTGGAGAAGGTTCGAATATACAAGATGGATCCGTTCTTCATAGTGACCCTGGTAGTCCTCTCGTGATTGGCTCTGATGTCACGATCGGTCACAAGGTCATGCTTCATGGGTGTCAGATAGGTAAGGGCTCACTCATTGGGATTAACGCTGTTGTGCTCAACGGAGCGAAGATTGGTAAGAATTGTATTGTTGGTGCCAACTCGCTGGTTACTGAAGGAAAGCAGATCCCGGATAATTCAATGGTAATGGGCTCACCAGGAAAGGTGGTGAAAACGTTGTCCGATGAACAGGCGAAGGCGATTCGTTTTAGCGCGGTCCATTATGTGGAAAACGCAGCAAAGTTTAAGGATCAGATGAAAGTGCAGTCCATGACTGGAGAACAAAACTAATATGAGTATTGCTATTGGTACACCTCTGAGTTCCAGCAGATTCAAAGTGATGATGTTAGGGAGCGGCGAATTAGGCAAAGAGGTGGTTCTGGAGTTGCAGCGTTTTGGTGTCGAAGTGATTGCTGTTGATCGCTATGTTGATGCCCCGGGGATGCAGGTGGCGCATCGCCAGTGTGTGATTGATATGCTCGATGGGCAAGAGCTCCGAAAGGTAGTTGAATCTGAGACTCCCGATCTCATTATTCCGGAGATCGAAGCGATTGCGACTCAGACGTTGGTTGAATTGGAAAAAGAAGGATTTCAGATAATCCCCTGTGCAAATGCGGCTAACTTGACTATGAATCGAGAGGGTATCAGACGTTTGGCGGCTGAGGAGCTGGGTATCGCTACTTCGCCCTATGTCTTCTGTGAGAATGAAGACGAATATAAGGAAGGAATTGAAACCATTGGCATTCCTTGTGTAGTCAAGCCGGTTATGTCGAGTTCCGGCAAAGGTCAATCGACAGTTTTGTCTGTATTAGATGTCATGCCATCTTGGGATTATGCGAAAAGTGGTGCCAGAGGTGAAGCAAGCAAGGTTATCGTTGAGGGATTCATCGATTTTGATTATGAAATTACATTGCTAACCGTCCAACACGTGAACGGTTGCTCGTTTTGTGAACCGATCGGTCATCGCCAGGAGAACGGCGATTATCAGGAATCCTGGCAGCCGCAGCCCATGTCTAGAGACGCTTTACGAGACTGTCAGGATATCGCCGAAAAAGTGACCCGTGCGTTAGGCGGGTACGGTTTGTTTGGAGTTGAATTTTTCGTTAAAGGCGACAAAGTCTATTTTAGTGAGGTCAGTCCGAGACCCCATGACACCGGAATGGTGACAATGATCAGTCAGGACTTGAGTGAATTTGCTTTGCATGTCAGAGCAGTATTGGGCTTGCCTATCCCTAACATTCGATTTAGAGGGCCAGCGGCTTCCTCAGTGATTTTAGTCCATGGAGAATCTAGCCAGGTAAAATTCATGGGAGTCGAAGATGCTCTGAGTGAACCGGATACGCAGGTTCGGTTATTTGGAAAGCCAGAGGTCTCAGGAGAAAGACGGATGGGCGTTTGCCTTGCCATGGGTGATAGCGTCGAAGAAGCGCGAGACAAAGCGAACTCTGCCGCATCTAAGATTGACTATTCGCTATGATGACCTTTAAAAAACAGCTCAGTAAGGCTATAGTACAGGCCCATGTTGAAGCAGATTTCAAGCGCAGTAACTTCTTTCCAGTTGTTTTTGGATAAGTGTTTGCGCCTGCTCCTGCCGGATTAGCCGGCATATATTCATTTACAAGGGGCGTTAAGCCCACCCTGTTAAACAAATATTAGTCTTAGGATGAGTTTTTAGAGTAGCGTGCGGTGCTCTGGATTGAGGGATAAAGTAATGAGTAAACAGCCTAGTACAGGTCGCGCTCCAGGCGCGATGCCATTTTCAAAATATCAAGCTTTCAAGCCAATAGATTTGCCTGATCGTCAATGGCCTTCACAAGTAATTGAGCATGCACCTAGGTGGTGTAGCGTTGATTTACGTGACGGCAATCAAGCATTAATCGATCCCATGAATGTCGACGAAAAATTACGGTTATGGGATCTGCTTTTGGATATAGGGTTTTCCGAAATCGAAGTAGGTTTTCCTGCGGCATCACAGCCTGATTTCGATTTTATACGAAAGCTGATTGACGAAGATCGAATTCCCGAGGATGTGACTGTTCAGGTCCTTTGTCAGGCACGAAGAGAACTGATCGAAAAGACGGTTGAGGCGCTAGAAGGTGCGCCAAATGTGATATTTCATCTTTATAATTCTACCTCCGAGCTACAGCGACGAGTTGTGTTTGATCTCGACAGATCTGGGATCACTGATCTAGCGGTAAAGGGTACCGAGATCGTAAAAGAAGGCTTAAAGAATTTTTCATCAAATGTCACGTTTGAGTATTCCCCCGAGAGTTTTACGGGGACGGAGTTGGATTTTGCGGTTGACATATGTGGCGCTGTTGCTGAAACCTGGGGAGCGACGCCTGACGACCCGATTATCATCAATCTGCCTTCTACGGTTGAAATGGCAACACCAAACATCTACGCGGATCAGATCGAATGGTTTGTTCGCCATTTTGAATATAGGGATAGTGCGGTGATTAGTCTTCACACGCATAACGATAGAGGAACCGGCGTTGCGGCAACAGAGTTGGCTATCATGGCGGGTGCTGATCGCGTTGAAGGCTGTCTTTTCGGAAACGGAGAAAGGACCGGTAATTGTGATTTGGTCACTGTTGCGATGAATTTGTTTAGTCAAGGCGTTGATCCGACTTTAGATTTTCGTGGTATGCCGGAGATTCGAGAAGCCGTTGAATCGATCAATAAGATTCCAGTGCATGAAAGGCACCCATATGCCGGCGAATTGGTTTTTACAGCTTTTTCAGGCTCTCATCAAGACGCAATCAAGAAAGGAATGTCAAAGGTTGAAGATGGTTTATGGGAGGTCCCCTACTTGCCAATCGACCCGGGTGATGTAGGCAGTTCTTATAAAGAATCTATTAGAGTGAATAGCCAGTCGGGCAAAGGCGGCGTGGGTTTTTTGTTAGAAGAACACTATGGGATTAGTTTACCGCGTGAATTGTTGGTGGAATTTGCAGGAATGGTCCAGCAATTGACCGAGAAGTTAGATAGGGAGATCAAAACAGAAGAAATTTATGATTCCTTGGTTTCTAACTACATTGTTGAGTCAGGCCCATATAAGTTAGTTGACTATGATTTGCTCAGTGCTAAGGAAGAGGGCCAACGGTGTATTGCCAGAGTCGAAATTTCAGAAAACCTGGTTACCATCGATGGAGAGGGAAGTGGCCCGATAGAGGCATTCGTCAATGCGATGGCTGATACTCTGAATGAGCCGATTGTGGTTGTAGATTATCGGGAACATGCCTTGGGTACGGGCACAGATGCGCAGGCGATTTGTGTTCTAGCCATAGAGGATAACGTAAATCAGAAACGTTTTTATGGGCTCGGACTAAGTCGAAACACCATTACCGCTAGTCTTTCAGCCATAGTCTCTGCATTAAATAGACGGTGGAACGTTTGATTTAATCTAACTCGTCGTAATCGCTTTCAGGTGCATTTTTCGTGGTTGAATGACTTTTAACAATTCTTAGGTTTTTAACCATGTTGTCGGTGAGCTGAAGAGTCTCGATCTGATACTCTTCAATTTGAATGCACAGATTTTCTTCGGGAATGGTTTCTAAGTGCTCTAACACTAAACCATTTAATGTTTTCGGCCCGGCGATTGGTAATTGCCAGTCTAGGGCTCGATTGATATCTCTTAAAAGAGCTCCACCATCAATCACATAGCTGCCATCTTCTTGGGGGTGTATTTCTGGAGTATTTGCCGAAAAGTCAGAAGTAAACTCTCCCACTATCTCCTCGAGAATGTCTTCTAGGGTCACTAGCCCCTGCAGATCGCCGTACTCGTCGAGTACCAATGCGATTCTTTGTTTTTCGGACTGAAACCTTATGAGCTGTTTGTCCAGTGGGGTGGCTTCCGGAATATAGTAGGGTTCTCGCGTCAATTGCATTAAATCGGACTTGGAAAATTCATCTGTTCCCATGAATCTGGCAAGACGTCTTAGATGAAGAATACCAATTATATTGTTAATAGATTCTTTGTAGACGGGTAACAGAGTGTGTTGGCTGTTGGATGCTGTTTCAACAATTTCATTCATGTCTGAGTCTATATCGATCGCTTCGATTTCATTCCTCGGGATCATGATGTCATTGACCGAAACTTGTTCAAGGTCTAAAAGCCTAACCATCATGCTTTGGCGCTCGCCCACCGAATTCGCGCCTTCGTTAACGACTGTTTTGAGTTCTTCTGCTGAAAGACTATCGCTGCTGGTAGGGGTGCTTTTTAGGAATGGACGGACCAGCCCATTGCTGATGACATTGACCAGTTTTACAGGAATCACAAGTAGCTTTTGTATTGGCTCAAGAATAAAAACAGCCTTGAAGGCCCATTCTTCAGGCCTTTCTGCTGCTAAGGTCTTGGGTGCGACCTCTGCAAATATCAAAAAGGTTGCGGTTAGGATCCAGGGTGCCAGAAGTACGCCCGTATCGCCAAATAACCTCATCCCAATAATTGTTGCGATTGTTGCCGCTGAAAAATTGACGAGATTGTTGCCTATCAAGATGACCCCTAAGAGCCGGTCGGGCGTTCTTAACAATCTATTTGATATGCGAGCCGCTCGATTTCTTTTTTTGACTAAATGTTTTAGGCGATATCTATTGATGGCCATCATCGCGGTTTCAGTCCCGGAAAAATAAGCCGATGACAAAAGAAGTATGACCATCGCGATTGAGAGCATCAAAAGCGATGTTTCTGAAAGGATCATATGCTTAGCACGTATTCCACGACAAATTTACTCCCAGCATAACCTAAGACTAGCAAAGAAAAGGCGACTAATGCCCATCGAACTGCAAGGGTTCCTCTCCAATTGAAAGCGAATCGACCGACAAAAAAAATGACGTAGGTAGCCCATGAAAGAGTGGTGATGACAACATGATGCGCAACCCTTTGAGCCATGATGTCTTCAAGAAAGAAAAACCCGGTGACGATAGAGATTGTCAAGAGACCAAGTCCCCACCGAAGCATTGCGATGAGTAGTCTTTCCATGGTTTCTAATGAGGGCACCAAATAACCTAGGGAACCGCTATGTGTTTTTAATCTGCTCTCTTGCATCCCCAAGAGAACAGACTGAACGGTCGCCATGAAAAGGGCGACGTACGCGGCTACCGATGCAAATATATGGAAGAGCAAAGGGCTCTCCGTGCTTATTTGTTTAGCGGATTCCTGCGGTAAAAATGTAGCAAAGAGTACGATAACAATAGCTACTGGCGTGGCAACAAACGATAGGGTTATCACTGGTAGTTTGAGACTGATTAAGCTGATAAAAAGAATTACTAGATACGATCCGAAGTTGGTTACAGATAAAAGGCTAAGGTTTACTCCTTGTTCCCCATCTAGGATAAAAAAAGTCGCAACACCATGAGATATTAAACCAATCAACATTAGGCCAAAACCAAATGGGTCTGGCGAGAATTTTTCTTCCTTGAGCTTAAGCCATTGATATCTAATACCTAACAGGTAAAAGATGATTGCGGTTATAGTAGCGGCGGCCGTCATAAGGCGCAGATTACCGTGGGTTTTCGTTGTTTTCCATTGATTCTAATCATAGTCGATTATAAACAACATCGTTAACCTAAAATTTATTTGAGCAGTTATAATTCTTTATCTTAAATTTAAAATGCTCAACCTATGTTCGAAAACTTAACTGAACGATTCAGCGCCAGCCTAAGGGGCCTCTCTGGTAAGGCTAAATTATCTGAAGAAAATATAAGTGGCGCTCTGAACGAAGTACGCAACGCCCTGATTGAGGGTGATGTCGCTTTGTCGGTGGTTGACGATTTTGTTCTAGCGGTAAAACAAAAATCGATAGGACTCGCGGTATCCGAGGCATTGGATCCGGGACAACAATTTGTGAAACTGGTTGAGGCTGAGCTAACAGAACTCCTTGGCGGAGCCTCAGGTGGATTTGATGTTGGCCGAGGTGAGCCTTCGGTTATTCTATTGGCCGGTCTACAGGGAGTAGGTAAGACAACAACCGCGGCGAAACTCGCATTGTTTTTGACTCGAGAACAGAAAAAACGGGTTTGTTTGGTGAGCGCAGATATCTATAGGCCTGCAGCGATTGACCAGCTGCGGACTCTAGCATCTGAAGTTGATGTTGATTTTATTGAGTCTGAGCCTGCCGAAAAACCAGAAGCTATAGCTATTCGTGCGGTCGAAGAAGCTAAGAAGCGGGTTTCGGATGTGCTGATCATCGATACAGCGGGCAGGTTGAGCGTTGATGAAGAGATGATGAATGAGATTCACCGATTACATCAGGTCGTCAGACCAGTCGAGACTTTGTTTGTGGTTGATGCTATGACGGGACAAGATGCCGCCCGTTCTGCGCAGGCTTTTAATCAAGCATTAGATTTGACAGGCGTTATATTAACTAAGGCTGATGGCGATTCGAGAGGTGGCGCGGCCCTGAGCGTCAAGGCGATTTGTGGTAAACCCATTAGGTTTCTGGGAGTTGGAGAGAAGATTGATGCTCTAGAGCTTTTCCATCCTGATCGGCTAGCTTCAAGAATACTTGGTATGGGAGATATTCTTTCTCTTATCGAAGAAGCTGAAAAGAAAGTCGATAAATCTAAGGCTGAGAAATTCGCGCAAAAATTAGAGAAAGGTAATCGCTTCGATTTGGAGGACTTTAAAGACCAGCTAGATCAAATGGCTAATATGGGTGGCATAGAAAGTATGCTGGATAAGATGCCGGGTATGAACAAATTGCCCCCTTCTGCGCAGGCCTCCATAGATAGCGGGTTGTTTAAGACGATGGCTGTGATAATTGATTCGATGACAAACCAGGAAAAGCAGTATCCAGACCTCATATCGGGTTCACGTAAACAGAGGATCGCTAAAGGTAGTGGTAAGCAGGTGCAGGATGTTAATCGATTAATGAAACAATTTAAGCAAGCACAAAAGATGATGAAGAAAGTCTCTAAAAAGGGTGGAATGCAAAAAATGATGCGAGGGCTAAATAATCTTCAATCGCCGCCATTTCAGAAGCGTCGCTAGGTTTTCGGTTGAATCCTAAGGATTTGCAACATAGATTGAATTCTATAGAATACCGCCTCGCTCGAACATTGTTGCAGGTATTGTCAGTTTACCGGAATTACGGGCGTATGAGCTCATATAAACAGGATTTAACATTATGGTGAGAATTCGACTTGCTAGGCATGGTTCTAAACAGAACCCGTTTTATCACATCACGGTTGCAGATCAGCGTAGAAGTCGGGATGGTCGCTTTATTGAGCAGTTGGGCTTTTTTAATCCGGTTGCAAAAGGGAGTGCTGAAGAATATCGCATCGATATAGATCGCTTAGATTATTGGCTTTCGAAGGGTGCCCAGCCTTCTGAGATGGTCAAAAAATTGGTCACACGAGCCAAGAAAGAGGTTGATCAATCTCAAGAAGCGGCGGTGGAGTAGTTTTTAGAATCGAGAACTCCTTAAAATGCGAGCTACTGACATCGTTGTAGTGGGAAAAATTCAAACTGCGCATGGCTTGAGGGGCCTGCTTAAGGTGCGCTCTTTTACCGATCCTCCAAACAATCTCGAAAAATATTCAGATTGCTATATCTCCAATAATAATGGTTCAGATTGGAGGGCATCTGTGATCTCTAGTGTTTCGAAAAATGGGAACTCTTTCCTGATAGAAATAGAAAATGTTACAAATCGTGAACAGGCGCTAGCCGTCAAAAGTGAACTAATTGGGGTAGGTCGTGATAAGTTGGAAGAAGTGGGTTCGGGTGAATATTATTGGACAGATCTAGTTGGTTGTTTGGTAGAAAATCGTGGAGGATTCCAATTCGGGAAAGTTGATCGACTCATTGAAACTGGATCTAATGACGTTATGGAAATATTGGGAACACAAGGTAAGAGTTTAATACCATTTTCGGGCGATTATTTGGTATCGGTTGATATAGATCAGAGGTTAATTGTTGTGGATTGGGAACAAGACTGGAACTGAATATGTGGATTGGGATTCTCACTCTTTTTCCTGAAATGTTCTCCGGAATGGAGAATTTTGGTGTTTTAGGTCGGGCTGTCAAAAACAAAGTAGTTGAACTCGAGTTTTTTAACCCAAGGGATTTTGCGTCAGATAATTACAGACGCGTAGATGATTACTCCTATGGTGGAGGCCCTGGAATGGTTTTAAAATTTGAAACGCTTGAGGGTGCGTTAAAAAAAGCGAAAGAAAAGGCTCCTCTCGGAACACGAGTAATGCTCATGAGCCCGCAAGGGGAAACGCTGGTGCAAGATAAAGCAAAAGGCTTGTGCTCAGAGAAAGGTCTTATTTTGGTTTGTGGTCGATATGAAGGAATCGACCAGCGGTTTATAGAAAAGTACGTAGACCATGAGATATCGATTGGCG
>CAZYHH010000011.1:0-24037 GCA_964647295.1 uncultured Pseudomonadales bacterium | reverse complement strand
CGGACGAATCTTTAACGAGCGAGCCGTTTTCAACTATCAGATGAATGCTTCCGGTTACGCGGGCATCTGGGCACACGAAAATACCCGGGAAAGTATTTTTGAGGCTCTACTCAGAAAAGAGACTTACGCGACTACCGGACCTCGAATGATCGTTCGTGCGTTTGGGGGCTACAATTTTACAGAACAAGACCTCGTAAGTGAGGACTTCGTGGCGCTCGCATACCGAAAGGGCGTTCCCATGGGAGGAGATCTTGTGGCACGTGGCGATCTCCCACCCTCTTTCTTGTTAATGGCGAATAAAGACCCTCTCGGCGCGAATCTTGACCGCATCCAGATCGTGAAGGGATGGCTTGAAAAGGGTAAACGCCGAGAACAAGTCTACGACGCGGTCTTCGACCAAAATCGTAAGATAGACGCGGAAGGAAATCTCGAGTCGGTGGGTAACACGGTCGATCTGAAATCTGCCACCTATCAAAACAGTATCGGTAACGTCGAGTTATCCGGTATCTGGGAAGATCCAGATTTTATTCCTGGACAAGCCGCCGTCTACTACGTTCGGGTGTTGGAGATCCCTACACCCAGATGGACGCTCTATGACAAAGTTCGCTATCAACTCAACAATCTTCCAGAGAACGTACCTATGACTATCCAGGAGCGCGCTTACACTTCGGCAATCTGGTACTTGCCCTAGCCATTACATAGCTAAATAAGCCTATCCAAAACGCCTGACCAGCCAGATCCCTATTGTTGTCGTTACGATAAACCGACCCGAAAAAACGACAAACGCGGGAAAACCAAGAACAAAGGCGACCAAGGCACTGGTAATTTCATTCCAAGAACCAACCCACTCAAATAAGTAACCGAGTATCTGTAAATATTCCCAAGAATAATTTCCCAGAGTAATCGGCCCTACAAATAGCGCGTGGACCGCAAATAACACCAGATAAAAATCGGCCCATATGAGCAAGTAACCTAAGTTTTTCAAGATGTTATTTTGCATGCAGCTCAATCCAGTAAAAGTCAGATCTAGTATACACAGAACACCCTATGCCTCACAGAATATCTTTAACAATCCGACAGACACACATAAATACAACCAACTCGTTCTTGTCGAGAAACACAAAATATCTGACCAGAGCCACTTTCTTTAAAGCCTAACTTTTTCAGGACATTTGCCGAACCTGCATTACCTTCCATGTAACTCGCGACGATTGAGGTGCCCTCACGTGATTCGAGGGTAGCTTCGATTAAACCTTTCGCGGCTTCAGTAGCAATTCCTTTGCCCCATGAATTTCGACCAACCCAGTAACCCAGCTCAAACTGCCGAGGGTCCTCGAGATAGGTCAAGCCTACTCCACCGCACAATCGACCAGAATCAAATATATTTAGATTCCAAGGGGACTTGGACACCATTGAAATCCACTCTTCGGCATGCTTTTCGCGATAAGGATAAGGGACTCTCGAGAGCCACTTTGAGACTTCCCAGTCGCCAATTAACGAAACAAGGTCCACTTTGTTTGTCTCGGTGATCTTTTTCAGGACCAACCGCTCAGTTTTAACTTCCATGGTAAGTATAAATATTGACTAGGGCGACACCAGCGACAATCAAAAACAACCCCAACACAGCCTGCCAAGGAAGGGCCTGATCAAAAAATAAGTACGATAAGATCGCGATGCCAAAAACACCCAACCCACTCCAGGTCGCGTAGACAATCGAGAGCGGCAAGGATTGAAGCGAAAACGTCAGAAGATAAAAAGCCCCAATGTAACAACCGCTCATAATCACGGTAGGAACGACCTTCGTGAAATTTTGGGTAAGCGGCAGCATCATGGTGCCGCTTACCTCCATTAAGATTGCCGCCGATAAAAACAGATAAACCTTCACACTACCCCACTAGCTAGCCGACCACACAGTAGAATTTTTCTCGAATACATTTTTTAGAAACGAATCCGACCATCTAAGTATCGAACAGTCGACCCACCAATCAGAACGCGTTCGGCCATCAACTCGCACTCCAAGAAGCCGCCACGGGAGGAACACTGTCTAGCCAGGAGTTGATGTTTTCCCAAAACGCCTCCCCAGTATGGGGTCATCAGCGTATGCGCCGAACCCGTCACCGGGTCCTCTCCTATCTTAGGAAAGAAACAACGAGAGACAAAATCTACGTCTTCGCCGATCGAACTGACGATCAATCCGCGCGATGGTAGCGCTTCTAGCGCTTCAAGATCCGGTCTTATCGATAATATCTGATCCGGTGAATCCACAACAGCCAGAAAATCGTCCCGGCCCCGAAAAATCAATTTAGGACATTCTCCTATAACTCTTTCGACGACAGATCTCACTTCGTGTTTCTGGTCAACCTCAAGGGGATCGTCACGAGGAAAATCCAAAAATATTTTGTGGTTCTGTTTGTAGACCCTTAATTCACCGCTGTTGGAGTCAAAAACGATCTCCTCAACCTCGTGATCAAGATATTCATCAAACAGGACACGGGCACTGGCCAGGGTCGCGTGGCCGCATAAGTCAATTTCAGCCAAGGGCGTAAACCACCGAATCCGAAACGGTGAAACACTCAGGTCAATAAACGCCGTCTCTGATAGATTATTTTCGGTTGCTATCGACTGCATTTGCGCCTCTGAAAGCGTTCCGCGAATCGGGCACACCGCCGCAGGATTCCCCGAGAAGAGCCGATCGGTAAAGGCATCGACTTGGTATAGGTTAATCGTGTTCACCATCTACAAAACTCAAACAAAAATTTTCTGAACAGCGAGGTTGTCATTTTTACAATCTGGCAAAAGCAGGGGCGTAAGAAACCTTGCTACTTAATCCTGCCAGGCAACCCTCGCGAATCTCTAACTCCTGAAAGTGCGTGTTGCTGTATTCGTTAGCCAGATTAGAAACCCGGAATCCAAAACGGCTGTAATAAGCCGGATCACCCAACAAAAAAAGCGCATCCAGGCCCAGCCGAGATCCCCTGTTAATGGCCTCTAGCATTAACGACCCTCCCACCCCGCAAGATTGATTCGTCGGCAGGACCGACAAAGGCGCGACCCCACCGCAATATAGACCCTTACCCGAATCCAACGAGATGTTTGAGACCACAACGTGCCCCACAATTTCGCTAGCAATCTCATAAACCAGGTTTATCAAGACGTCTCCATCCTTAATCAAATCACGGACTAATGAGACCTCCGGGACGATCTCGTGATCATCTCCGGCATGGCCCACGGAAGCAAATGCCAATTGAATAACCGAACAGACACTCTCTATGTCAGATTTTAGCGTCTCTCGGATCACCGGCCTAACCTGAACCCTAGAGAGCTACCGAGACTCACTGGTTTGTCTTAACAAAATCTACCAATAATTCAGATAACTCTTTTGCCCGGGCCCACTGCAGGAAATGACCGCCACCAATGTTCGCATGTGGTTGGCCTTTCGTGCCCGGCACTTTTTCCAGCCAGGGCTTCTCAAAGCCATTGGTCACGGGATCATCGCCTGCTCCGACACACAAGAAGGGCTTTTCAAATTTTTCAAAAAATTCCCAGGCTCTTTTTTGCGCTTCGAGCGACTGGTCGGGAATCGTTGGCACGTGGTGTGGCATCGCGCGTATTCCCATCTTGTAATCAACACTGGGGAACGGTGCCTCAAGCGCCCGAGAGAGATCCGTACCAAAAAGAGACAGCTTAGCCAGGCCAATCCTTCTAAAAAAAAGCTCCAATGCCACTCCAATACTATTACGATTTTCCATCGCTGATGAAGCAAGCACGCCAGCAGGCAAATCAGGGTTATCCCAAGTATATTTCTGCCAGTGAGCGAATTTCAGCGCCGAACTGTCCTCAGAATTATCCATCTTGTTTAGGACTTTTGACATTGAAAACAGATTCAACTTGGTCGGTCCCTCTCTGAACGCCTTAACTTCCCTGACTAGCTCCTCGGGTACATCTGGATTATAGGGTAACCCCGTATTACCGATGGCAACGCGATCAAATCGATCCGGATTGTCGACAATCATCCTGAGGCCAACGAGGCCACCCCAATCCTGACCAAAAAAAGTAACATTAGTAAAATCATTGGAATCTAACCACTGATTCATCCAGTCAACCTGTCGTTGATAACTATAATCTTCACGAGAAGCGGGCTTATCGGATTTACCGTATCCGGGAAGGTCAGGCGCGATTACGCGAAGGCCTCCTTCCACAAGGTGCGGGATCATCTTCGTATACAAATAGCTCCAGACCGGCTGACCGTGCATACACAAAATAATTGGTGCATCCCAGGCCCCTTCATCAACGTGATGAATGCGTAAATCCTGGTTATCATGCGTTTTGACAATTGTATAGTTAGGAGAGAAAGGATAATTCTTCACATTTTTGAAAGACTCATCTGGAGTTCTTAGTATTTCCATGACTTTGATCCTCTTTGTTAGGGCAACACTTCGCCAGACCATCTGTTTTACTTAATTTCTCACCAAATTAATACTTCTTTTGTTTTATCTCTGGTCTATCAGCTGTGATTAATTAGACTAAAGGGAAACCCAACAAAACGAGGTTGCTTTTCTTGAATAATTCTGTGATGAGCCATCATTGAAGACGCTAATTCCAGTGTGGGATCCTCTTATAAGAGTGTTTCACTGGTCCTTAGTATTTTTCTTTTTTGTTGCCTATTTGCTTGAAGGTGATCGACCGAATTTACACAGCCAGGCCGGCTACACAGTCCTCCTACTAATAATCTTTCGATTATTTTGGGGGTTTTGGGGTACCAGACACGCTAGATTTTCAGACTTCGTAAAATCGCACAGGTCTGCGCTGCTATATTTAAAGAGCTTGGTCCTTCGAAAACCTCAGTCTCATGAGGGCCACGACCCACTCGGTGGTTTTATGATTCTCGCTTTAATGGGTTGCCTTTTTATGACTACCCTAACTGGAGTGATTTTATTTGGGATGGAAGGCAGCGGCCCCTTGGCAAATAGCTCCTTGATCGATTTTCCAGGGAAAGCCATCGAAGACCTTCATGGCTTGTTCGCAGATCTATCGGTCATCCTTATCCTATTTCATGTTCTGGGGGTATTAACCGTCAGTTGGTTGTCCGGCCAAAATCTAGTCAAAAGTATGTTGACGGGCCGAAAAAACAAACCACAATCTAAGTAAATGAAAATCGATAATATAAACAGGCGAGTCAAGAATCGATAGGCGATTCAATCCCACAAGGAGAGCGAAATGAAACCATTAGAAGGCATTAAAGTCCTCGAATTCTCAACCATGATCACGGCGTCCTTCGCGGCGATGATGATGGCAGAACAAGGTGCCAGCGTGACCAAAGTAGAACCGATCGAATTAGGTGACCCGATGCGTTTTCTGGGAAGTAATAAAGGCGGAATATCGGCACTTTTCGCTAATTTCAATCGAGGGAAAAAATCGCTGAGGCTCGATATTAAAGACGAGAAAGGCAAGGAAATCATTCGAGCGCTGGCCAAAGACGCTGACGTCATTTTGTGCAACTTCCGGCCCGGCATCATGGACAAACTCGGTCTGGGTAGCGAAAACCTTCGAAAAGCCAATCCTAGATTAATCTACGCGGCCATCACCGGATTTGGTACCGAAGGCCCAGAGAAAAACCGACCGGCCTATGACCCAATCATCCAGGCACAAGCCGGATTCGCTGCCGTTCAAGGACAAGGGAAAGAAGGTCCCGAACTTGTCCGCAATCTGCTCTGTGACAAGGTCACCGCATACACGGCCTGCCAGGCGGTTACTGCTGCCTTATACGTAAGAGAAAAAACCGGAGAAGGCCAGCACATTGACTTGTCGATGATGGATGCGGGTTTGTTTTTTGTGTTTGGCGATGGCTTTATGCACAAGACCCTTCTTGATGACGATGCCGAAGACTTACCACCTCTCAGCCAAATACTTTATGACCTGACCGAAACCAAAGACGGGGGTATCACGATGTCTGCGGCGAACTCGGCCCAACAAATAGGTCTCTTTACTGCGCTAGACCAACTTCATCTGCTCGCCGACGAAAGGTTTAACAGTCAAGAAAAACTAGTCGCCCACTATGAAGAACTCAAAGAGATACTACGAGAGCGGTTCCTCGAGTTTGAAACAGACGAAATATTAAAACGGCTGAGTGAAAATGATGTACCTGCGGCCAGGTGTCTCGACTATCAAGAGGTTCTCGATCACGTCCAATATCAAGCCAACTCGACCGTTGAGATCGTCGATCACCCAATCCTCGGGAAAATGCACCAGGTTAAATTGCCTGCCAAATTCGAAGGACAACGCTTAGAGCCTACCGCCGGTTGTCCAGGCCACGGAGAACATACGGTTGAATTATTGCAGAGTCTGGGCTTATCAAAGGATGAAATCGACGATCTATTCGAACGCAAGGTAGCCCAATAAAAAGAAACCGACGTAGCAAAAACGCGCCACTCTCCTTAGGGGTGACCCTAGCGATCATCTGGATTTTTTCAGGCAAAGCGGTGGCTCAACATGCCAGCTCCATTATGCTTAAGGAACTTGCTGAAAAACACACAGCTCCTTTTTCAGTAACGTCAGGCAAAGAGACTTGGTTCAAGAAAGTCGAGGATCGGAGCTGCACCTCTTGCCATACTGAATCCGTGCATGCAAAAGGTAGTCACATTCGGACCGGTAAAACAATCGAACCCATGGCCCCTTCGATCAATCCCGAACGGTTAACCGATATCAAGAAAATAAAAAAATGGTTCTTACGAAATTGTAAGTGGACCTACAACCGAGAATGTACAGCCAAAGAAAAGGGTGATATTTTGGTCTGGTTGCAACTGCAATAGTAGAAGTGAAGCATGACCAGAGTGCAAACCGTTTTGGGCTCTCTCTTGTTGGGCAGTATTTTGTTTTTTGGGTTTTACGGACTTTTCGTTCACGCCCAGGAAGCGGAAGGATACCAAAAAGATCCGGTATACATTGATGAGTGCGGAGCCTGTCATCTGGCCTATCCGCCAGGGCTCATGCCCTCAAAAACCTGGCAAAGAATGATGGGCGGGCTGTCAGATCATTTTGGAGAAAACGCAGAAGTCGACGATGAGACGGCAACACTCATCACAAATTACCTCCAACAAGAATCACTCAGCCCAGGGAAACCGACCGTCATGAGCGAAATGCTCAGAAACCTTCCTGAGAACCCGCCTTTGAGGATGACAGAATTTCCTGCTTTCCTCGCAGCACATGAGGTCATCGGGAAGCAACTGGAGATGGAAAGCTTCCCTGAAGGATTCCTGAGCCCTTGCGCAGACTGCCATCGGCAGGCCGCAGACGGGATATTTGAAAAAGATCGAATGCATCCGGGCTACGGACCATCAAATTGGGGCGGACCCCAAGCAGCTATCGTTAGCCCCATCAAAAAATGAGGCTAACGGATTAACGACTTCAGCGCGAGGTCAACTCTAATTGTTGAGCCTCTTGCTCGGGGTCATAAGTTGGGTCTAGGCAGATAATCTCCAATACACTGCCCTCGAGTGCCGGCGGAGGTATCGGATTATTGGAAAGACAGACCTGTCCATCAGGGGTAAAAGTCATATCCCTGGTATAGGTTCCAGACAGTGGCACTGGATACACTACCCACCGTTCCTCGCTCGGTATAAATCGAAAAATACGATCCGTCATATTTTCGTTTAACCAGATGTCCTGGGTCAGAGGGTGAACTCCAAGTGCATAGGGAGCAGGCCGATAACCCTCGGCAAACTCCGGCATATCGTAAACCGTAGCATCGAAGCCCTTAGATACATCGACTCTTGCTAGCTGTCCCTCCGAAAATCCAGAAACCCAAAGAATGCCATCCTGATCAAAACGCATGCGTCGAGGCCCTTTAATGGGCGTATCGTACTCGGTCACCTCTAGGGTATCCGGATCGACAGTACCAATTTTGTCCGCGAACAATCGGCCATACCACATGCGATCATCGACAGGATTGATATCGATTCCATAGGGCTGGGTACCCCCAGCAATGCCACCGGAAGCTGCTTCAGGCAAATCAATAATGTCAAAAGAGCCCAAATCCGGGTTAAGACGACCGACTTTTTCAGAGCCGGCTAACGTAAACCAGACACCGCCTTTCTTATCGACACGAATGGTATGCGGGTAGTTCGCTTTGTGCTCTCTTGGGATCACATGTGAAGGCTCCCACTCGTTACTATCTGGGTTGAAAACCCCGATACTGTTTGTTCCGGTGTTGGTCACATAATATTTGCCATCTTTACCCAAATCGAGTGAATGGGGGCCGTGGCGAGATCCTGGATCAAATTCTCCCAACACCTGATCCTTGGACACATCCTTGTGGTACTTTTCTGCGCTACCGCCAGTTTGGTAGACGTACTTCGACTCCCGGCTCACCGGATCGGTTACGACCATATGATCAAGCCCCTGATCGACCGTGTATATCAGGCCGTTCGTTGGGTGCGCGATCGAATCGTGAGGCACGTAAGCTGTCGTCAACATGTATTCATATATTTTTGCGGTCTTGAGTTCACCGTGTATGGGAAACACGGGTCTGACACCGACAGGCTTTCCGTCGAATCCTTTAGACAAAATCACTGCTCGCTGATCGCGCAACTCCTTGTCAAAATTCCCGACCATGCGGTGCATGCGCTGAATCGTTGTTACCCAGTACTCCGGCGTTCGAGGAATACGAGTAAACGGATTACCCATTTGATGGCAGGACAAACAATCCCGCTGAAATTGGTACGCATTGAAATCTTTATCGTCTCCTTCTTCAAAGGGTAAACTGTAAAAGTGATAGGCCGCTGGAAGACTATCCGATATTTCTTCGTCGCTGGTCATCGGAGCCATGACAAGATCTTCCTGTGAGGTCGCGGTCCCGCCTAACTCAACGGTAGAGGTCACGTCACGATAGTAGGGCGTCCGAGCCCGCAGCTTGAGCGTCCCCTCCATCTTAGTGACTAGCGTGTAAACACCCTTTGGGTTTGTGTACACCGACTCAGAAACAAGATTCGCAGCATCGGTTACCCGGACAAGAACGCCCTCCATGGGCTTTCCGATTTGATTTTTTATCGACCCAGTGAGCGTTGCCGCAAACGTCGCAGTACTAAACAATCCCACCAATCCAAACAGAAACAGACGCACTTTATACATCTCAAACTCCCTCCTCATTCTCTTCACCAAAAAGCATACCCCAGAGGACCAACTCTGGGAAACGTTAAACTTCTACTTCTTCGCGGGTACAATCTTGCGAATCCAGCCATCCGACTTTGTTAACATATATAACTCCCCTAGCGCATCTGCACTCAAGCGCAAGTCAACGCGTTGCCCGCTGCTGTAAGAATCGTCCATGGTTGTCACCGCCGACAGCGGTTTCTCTACTCCTTCAAACAACAACCGAAGCTCCTGAATGGTTTCCAATTTACCCGGAGCAACCTCTGACACATCAATATAGAAAATCCGGCCGCGCACGATATCCGAAAAAACAAATTTACCTCTGAGCTCCGGAATTTCATTGCCCTCGTAAACAAACCCTCCACCAATCGCATTACCCTCGTCATGATCGTATTGCGCGATCGGATAAGTGTAATTTTCGTCGGACGCCGGAATCGCGTAAACCTTCCCGATTTCCCCATCTGCTACATCAAATGCCGTCGCAAAGGTTCCTTCTCTGCGCCGCCAACCGTAATTTGCCCCGGCGATACCGATATTGACCTCTTCCACTTGATTTTGGCCGATATCTGACAAAAACATCCTACCCTGAGTGTCCCAGGAAAAGTGTTGCGCATGACGTAATCCATAAACCCAAACCTCGGGCGATATACCATTCTTCTTATGATTCTCTATAAAAGGGTTGTCCTTGGGTATGCCGTAGGCACTTCCATTTTTACCAGCGAGAGGGTTGATACGGATAATACTGCTCATTGGCTCCGCAAGTGATTGACCGTAACGCTTTGGGTCATTGGCTGCTCCGCCATCGCCAAGACTGATATAAAGTACGCCATAATCCTGCGAGCCGATCTCAGCAATAGGATTAAACCCAATAGTCCCGACATTGTGATTTGGTGCGAACTGGCCCACCCGAAACACTTCTCGACTGACACCGTCGAACTTCTTTGCACGCGGATTAAAAGCAGTCCACTCACGAACAACACTTTCATGGCTTCCAGAGTCCTCCTCGAGGTAATCCGCCACCCCACTTTCTCTGGATGCACTATAGGCCGTATAAAATTTGCCAAACCCTGGTTTGCCGATACTCGTAAATTCTGGATGAAAAGCCACACCTGAAACACCCATCTCATTTGGAAACGCAGCGTCATAAAATCCTACATCGGCTTGACGCAAATCCAAAAAAACCTGAAGCGCAGACCCTTTCTCATCTGTGAGGTATAAAACGCCGCGGGTGTCATTAATCAAAAATGTTCCAACCGTATACCCAAAGGGCACCATATATTGAATTCGTGCGTGAGCTGCATTCGTCATTTCGTTGCTAGAGTCAACGGTTTGGGGCAATCGGACGAACTTCTGGGTCGCTACGACAATCGAACCCTTTTGTATTTTTTCTGGGATAGGGTCATCTAACGCTTCAAGAGCCAGTAACTGAGTGAGTGCTCCAGTGAAAACAACAAATGAGCAAAATAAATAGACGCTTCTGATAAACATATTCTGGAACCACCTCTTTTACTGATGGCTAGCGAGAGCCAAGCAGTCTCGACAAGCAAAAAACCCCTGACTAAAGCTTATCCCCGATCCTTGACCATACGCAATCGATTCATCAGCTCAAGCCTTTTCAATAACACAAGCACTACCAAACGAACCAAAGGCGTATCCATGGCCATCTGCTTTTCGACTGTCGGCTGATCAATGAGCAGCAAAGTCGTGTCTTTGTTGGCGACAGCTGTGTAGCGCCTTTTTCGATCGCTAAGCATCGCCGATTCTCCGAAGCACTCTCCTAGCCCTAACTCGGCAATCTGTTTGTTGGTTCTAGATAAGATCCCAACCGCGCCCTTCTCGATAAAGAACATTTTGGTGGCGCGCTCTGTAATTCGAAAAATATCATCGTCTCTGGCAATACGGACACGCTTCATAAAATCGTAATTTTTGGCAATAAACTCATCTTCAAAGGAAAAGTAATTAGTGTTTCTTTTTTGATCAAAGATTCGACTTAGACTGTATTTGATAATCGTCTGAGAAAATACGTTGGCTGAGTTGACCTGTTTTTTCACTTCCGCCGAAGGGAAAACCCTCAACCTCAAATCGGTTAACATCCTGAAACTGAGCCGCATCTCCCTGCCCGCGATCGCCTCAGCAAAGCCAATCGGGTCAAGTTCCTTGAATGTTTGCGTTGCCTTGACACCAGTATTAGGATCTTTTTCCCCGTAGGCGAGCACCGAGCCTTGATCAATCAAAAAAATGTTCTCTTTTTGATCAAACTCGAAATCTTCATCAACCGCCACATCCAGTAGACTGGAGTAGCCACTAGCCTCATCTAATAATTGATCAAAAGAAAACACAGTATTCAGTCGGCTAATTGATCAAATTTCATGGCTGTTCTTCCATAGAGGCCTAACCCGAGAGTTCCAGCAAAATATCGACACCCAAATCATCGGCCACCGCATCAAGTCGATCATGCAAATCAATCAAATCGACGGACGACGGCACGAGCACGCTCGCGTCCGCATAAAACATTTTGTCACCTGACATAGGAGCAGAACTAACCCGGGTCTCGAGGTCGATCACATTGATACTATTTCGGGATAACTCATTGGTGACCTCCTGCAATATTCCCTGCCGATCCAGGCCGACAATGTTCAACTGGTAACCGAGCGACCCCGCATCGCTATCCTGTGTGTCGGTCGTCTCAACGATAACCGAAACATCTGAAATCCCTTGCAGTTCCTCTTTCAGAAGTTCGAGTCGCTCTCGTGAAATCTCAATAAGCGCAATACCCGCAAACTTCCCGGCCATCCGAGACATTTTGCTCTCAAGCCAGTTCCCCTGCTGCGCGTGCACCATGGCTGTCAGGTCCTGAACGATCCCCGGACGATCAGCTCCTACAAATGTGATTACTAGACTCTCGGCCACTAAACGCTCCCACGAGGAAACCAACTCAATAAAAAGCTAAACAGATATTTTTCTGGGCACTTGACTCACAAGTCAGGCAACGAAAAGGCGATTATCCTTTCTGATAATCTGTCTGACAACCGGTATTTCTAGCAAATCCAATAACGATCCTTCACCGACCATTTCTGCAACTTCTAGACCATCGCCAGCCGACAGGCCTTGCCAGTAGCCCCGGGCTCGCTGCGACACCCAGACCGAATGGAGGTTCGCTTGGACGATTTGTTTAACGCCTTGGTAGGACACCGTTTCATTGGGAAGAACCGGCTGATCACGATCTTTGTCTAATAGAAATCCTGACTCCGGCTTTAATCTTTCCATCGCCTGGTTGAACGCCAGCGCGCCAAGAATAAACTGCTGACCGTATTCTTCACTAATCCAGCGCAAGATATTTAGAGTGGTGACCGGGACCTCGTCGGCGGGCAGGTACTCGACCGGCCGACCAAAAAATTCAGGTGATTGAATTTCGGGAACCATCATATGCTCGACCCACCTGAAGACTCTCGGGGCATTATCCTGCATCACTCTGAGTCCTGCCGGATCCCTGCCGAGATGCGCATGAAGGGCTCCCATAACCGCATAATCAGCCGCGGAGGGGTGCCCTCCCAAAAAATACGGCTGTTCGATCAGATGAAGTTCCATCAACCGGAGCAACTGAACATATTTCTCATCTAGGCTTGTCTTGAGCTCAGACGTCGCCCTAGGCAGACCATGACTCATCATCTTATCGGAGATCAGAGTTCCATACTTTAGCAGTTCTTCATCATCCCCTTGTGGCCTGAACGATCGACCAAAATCCATTTTAACAAACGAAAAATTGTCTTCAAAAATCCAGCGGTGCATCCAAGCTAACTGCAGCAATCCCTCGCTGCCTAGCAACTCCATCAGGTGGACAAACGTTCTCTGCTTAGGTGACCTAGGGAAAGCAGGAACATCCGGGAAGCGTTCCTCGAGATAATCCAGAATCTCGACCGTATCCTGCACGACATCGCCTTCAGGACTTAAAAGCTGGGGTATTCGAGCACTGCCAGATAAAGGCCTTACCTTATTACGAAAAGCGGGGTCGCTGGGAAGCCTCTCCACGAATGGAATTCCTTTTTTTCGCAAATAACTTCGGGTCTTTGCCGTGAAATACGACGCGTAAGAGCCATACAACGTATAGACTTGATCCATAGTGACTCCTTAAAAACCGCTCAGAGCTTCGAATGCGCTCCATCACAAAATGGCCGTTTGTCAGTCTGTTTGCATCCACAAAAAAACAACTGTTTGTTTTTTTCAGCCTCAAACTTCATGGGAGTGAATGTCGTTCCCTTATGAGACCCATCGCAAAAGGGCTGTTTTTCGCTTCTGCCACAGGAACACCAGAAATAAGATTTTCCCGCCTCAACTTCAACAAGATACGGGGCCTTCTGAGAGACAACTGCCTGATCATCCATAACGCTCTCCAATTATTCTTCACAACTACTAAACTACACGAACTGTTTTTGTTGACCAAGCTTGTTTGCTTCTTTGTTTCAACAACGTAGCGGACTTTCATACATCGTCAGATCCTAAAAGTAATAAAATCTAGCTCCTACTTTTCGGATACTTGATACTGTGGTCCCGTCTCTTCGCCAACAAAGCCAGGTGATTTCGGTAACTGATTAGGCGGAGGCCACAAAATTGGCATCCCATCACCCCGCATTTCTTCGCCGACCTCAATGCCCTCACGATCTAAAGGGTAAGTAGGCCAAGGCTTTATTCGTCGAGCGTTAGCCGAGATGTAAACAATTGTAAACACTCTTCGGGTCGCCTGGCTTTCATTAGTAGCCGCTTGATGCACGGTCAAACCGTGATGCCATACAGCAGATCCCGCCTTCACCTCGACATATTCGGGTGACTTTCCCATCAGCGCTGGATCTTCAAGAATGTTATAAGGATCAGTCGAGTGGGTAATATCGACCACCTTCAACCTGCCAGCCTTATGCGATCCGGAGACATATGCCATCGCCCCATCCTTAATCGTAACGTCTTCAAAAGGTATCCACGCGCTCACTAATGGTTCCTCTCCTATCGGCCAGAAAGTCTGATCCTGGTGCGGAGTCGTCTCGCGGCCGCCAGACTCTTTGTACAAAGCTTGATCCTGCCACAGTCTTACACTCGGCACGCTCATTAACTGAGCGGCAATTCCTGCCAGCCCTGAATCACAGCTTAACGGGCGCACAGATTCGTTTGTTTCCCATAAGCGCATACATTGGATGAACGATTGTTCATATAGGCTCTTTTCTGACAAAGACCTCGTATCTCTGGCAGTGCGAAGCTTTACTTCAGCATCCACTGAACGACCGTACTTCTCGATAAGCGCTTGACTCAAAACCCCCGGGGTCACCACGAACCCATCCCGCTCGTAATTAGAAACGACTTCCTTTGGAAGTGTGATTGGGAATTCTGTGGTCAATGTAACAGTGACCAATCAGGTTCGCTCTCGGGATGACTCAATGGACCGAAGGCATTTTTAACAACACGCCGCTGGCCATCTAGCCAATGTTTCCAGTCTGTACACGGTACTAGAGCATCATTGCGCTGCGATTGCTTAACGGCCAATAGATCACGAAGGACCTTCTCGACTGACAAATCCTGTCCTGCAAGATTCCTCATCTGTAAGGGATCTTCTTGTAAATCATAAAGTTCTACCTTTCCATTTAGCCAGCGCGCATAGGTATGCGTGTTGGTCCGAATGCCTCTCCACTCAGCACCATCTTGAAACCAGTCGAACCACTTCGAAAAATTCATAATAAATGCACTCTCATCATTATCGGTACCTGAATTAAAGAGCGAGCGTGACTGATCACGGCCTTCGACACTGCGGGGCACTGAAAGACCAGACAGGCCACAAAGGGTCGGGAACCAGTCCACCATACTCATCATCTGATTAGACCTGACACCTGGCTCTATCTTGCCAGGATAACGCACAATACCGGGGACGTGGATCGACGCATCGTAGGGATTCTTTTTAGACCATGGATTGACTCCCTGAGATCCCGCTTGGGTGCCGTGATCTGAAGTAAAAAGTACGATCGTGTTATCTGATAATCCTTTTTTGTCCAGATATTCCAATAACTTGCCCAGCATCTCATCCACCGCCAGTATCATCGCCAGATAATGCCGGTACATCTCCAAAGAGATCTCCATTTTTTGATCGGGGACATTTTGAGGTAATTCTAGTTTCTCAGGCAATGCCTTATAAAAACGCTCTGGCGCAAATTCAAAAGGTGTGTAATGTGGTTGATGGGGCGATAAAAACAACAAAAACGGATCATCACCCGCCGAGTCCATGAACTCAAACCCGTATTTCAGCAACCCTTCAGTCTCATATCCATCCCAACGCTCATAATCCCAGTCATCTTTGTGAACGAATCCATCGAAGTAGACCATATGCTGGTTATAGGCTCTCCAGTATTCAAATCCCAACCGATCTCTACCCTCTGGCACCCAGTCCGGGTGCTGTGGCATCCGATCCAATGCGGGCCAAAGTCCCGTATGCAAGTGCCATTTTCCAACCCACGCCGTCTTGTAACCCCAATGCGCGAAGGTATCCCCAATCGAAATCTCAGAGTGTCGCGTTCGGGTTGTATTAATCAAATGCCCTGTCGTCTGCGGATATCGTCCAGTGACCAGCATTGCGCGAGCGGGCGTGCAAACCGGGCAGTTTGAAATAACGTTTTCTAAGCACATACCTTCGCCGGCCAGACGGTCAATATTTGGGGTTTCGATCTGTCTCTCACCGAAAAGTGGGAGAGACTGAGCCCGAAGCTGATCCGGATAAAGAACGACGACATTTGGCCTACTCATTTTTTTCTCCCGTTGCATACGCGCAAAGCAGCGGAATAAAACGTTCATTTTCACCGGTCTCTTTGATGTTGTGGCCGAGCCGCCTGCTGACCAGCCCTTCATCAAAGAAAAATCGCGTGGCAATCCAAGTCACGAATCGACCTAATATCGGCAATTCGCATTCAAAAAAAACTCCAATTTCAGGGTTGCTTGGAAAAACTGAATTCAAAACCTTCGTTCCTATCTAAAACAATATCAGCAAAATCAGGCATCTCCTCCAGAACATATCGCGTCAATCTTTCATAATACATGACGAAACGAAACACCTGATCTTTGGTCATGATTCTCTTTAACATCTCAGGATCCGTTAACGTTTTTTCGAGCGTTTGTTCTTGAAGCCACCGACTGTCATAAACATGTTCCATACTAGGCACCTTGATCAATAACAACAAATCAAAACGATCAAACAATTTCTGATAGTCGCCTGAAAGCTCTTGATTACTCCACCTGGACCAGACACCATCAGGATCCTCTTCCTTCTCAAGCAAATTTATGGGCGGCTTCCAGTTCTCCAAGGGCACTGGCCTTGCACCGCCACACCACGCGTCAAAGAAAATAAAATCTGGCCTACCCTCGTATTTCTGCCAGGAATCCTTTGGCAGGTGCTGATCAAGCGGTTTTGAAAAAGCCGGAATCGCAGTGACATCATCCGCATGGGCATGGCACAACGAATCTAAAGTATCCAGACCCAACTGAACATCATGGGTCCCCGGAACCCCTCTGACCTCACACATCGGATGGACTAACTTAGCTATAGACTCTCGTTCCTCTCGAGTTTTGTATATATCGTCGATCGAAAATCCAACTGTTTTCCTATCAAAACCCTCTTGAAGGGCCAACTGAACAAATTCTGAGAGCGTGGTCTTTCCAGAACCTTGTCCACCCGTAAAACCAATAAATACAGGCGAATCGCCACGACTCATTGAATTGAAATAAACCGCCAAGGGAGCAACAACTTCGGAAAAAAAACCATCGCTCACCTGTTCTATCTTCAATCGATCAGCCAATTCCTTGAGCTGCGATTCGGTTTTTGTATATAAATCAACACAATCTTTATTAACTGCAGACGGAAAAACTGGCATGCTTTAACCAAATTCTTTAATAACAAGAGTCTCTATAGTCCCCGGATTTCATTTCCTATTCAACCGGGTGGCTAGGGGCTCAGTCTGAAAGACTAAAATATGGTAAAACTCAGCGACCTGCCCGACTATGAACGCCAACATCTATTGTCCAAAAACAGGCCTCCTCTCGGTCCGCCTGCCTGGACGGTTCCAAACAAACGCCTATCAGATTTGAGAGTCGCGTTGATCACTACAGCTGGCCTTCATTTCAGGCACGACGGCGCATTCAATTTCACCGACGCGACTTTCAGGCCAATACCAGGAAGTAGTAACGCCAATACTCTGGTGATGTCTCATAGCTCCGTTAATTTCGACAAGACGGGCTTTATAGAAGATATCAATGTTGTCTTCCCGATCGATCGGCTCAAAGAGTTAGCCCGAGATACCAAGATCGGCTCTGTCGCAGACATTCATTATAGCTTCATGGGCGCTGGCCTCGAACCAGAGGAATTCGCGACTAGCGCATCCAAAGTAGCCGGACTCCTTAGAAAAGACGAGGTCGACGCCGTGTTTCTGACACCCGTCTGACCCAATTGCACGCGCTCGGTCGGAGCGCTCAGCTACTACCTTGAACTAGAGGGCCTATTAACTACAGGCATTAGTTTGGTTCGCGAAAACACGGAGACCCTCGAACCTCCCAGAGCACTCTGGGTCAGCTTTCCACTGGGCCGACCGCTAGGCATTCCCGGAGACGCTGATTTTCAGAGGAAAGTTATCGTTTCAGCTTTAGATCTCTTAGCTAGAGAGAGTGGGCCCGTGCTAGAGGATTACCCCGTCGAATTGCCGCCATCCAATATTGAAGCCGAAATCGCGGCTTGTCCCATTAGCTTCCGACGAGCGCACTCCAGCAAATCGACCTGGACATCGCGAATAAACGAAGAGCTAGCCCTTCTAAGACCCTGGCATGACATTTCTACGCAAAAACGCAATGGATTCAGCCTCTCTGGGTTGAATAATGCCAACCAGAAAGAAATAACCTCAAAACTAGGAGAGATGATAGAACGCAAAGTAATAGCATCGAACGAGTTAGTTTGGCTTAAGCGGACCATCGAAGAGTTGAAGTTTTTCTATATGGAAGCGATGACTGCTCAACCAGGAAATCTCAGTCATGAGGCGCTAGACTCTATATTTTGGCAGGACTCAGTTTTAGGCGATGCCTTGATTCAATGCCATCAGATCTTGATCACACAAGGACAAGAGGGAATCGCTCGAATTATCGCATCCCGTCAGGCGATTGAAATCGCGGGTCAGAAAAATAAAAGCCGAGAAGACTCGCGATAAACTGTCGTCAGACTCAAATCTCTTTCGTGCACTCAGAGCGTCAGTTTGAAACCAGCCTCGTTACCTATTTTTTCAAACCCTAACATCATGTTTATTTGATACATTGGATTATCCTCCTCGTTCTCTGTGAACACTCTATTGCAGCCTTTCCTTTTCAGATCATCCAAGGCAAATACCTTCAACGCAGTACATATCCCTCGGCGGCGATACTCAGGCAGGACTCCCGTCAAGTCGGTAGAGAATGTGTCAGTGGGCCTGTCGGACCGATCGTAACTCGATAGAGCGACCCACTTGTCGCCATCCAAGACAACATAAACGTCTTCCGCCTCGAACCATGGGGCAAACAACGAAGCCTTCCAAAAATCAAAATCCATGTCTGGTTCAATCAGGTCGGTGGGCACGTCCATTTCTATACGATGCCAAAGTTGAAACAATTTCTCTTCCCAATCTGAATCAACACCTTGCAGCCGCTTCAAATTCAATATTTGCAGCGGACTTTCTTTAAATCGTTGGACATGCTTTGAGAACCGCTCAACGTGGAACTCTTCTAGGGAAATCATTGAGACATATTCGACCAAAGAAATTTCAAATCCATTACTCGTATAGAGCTCTCTCATAAACTCCGTATCACGGGACAACCAAGCTCCCAACGTCTTAACACCTCTAGTCTGCCTCGCTCTGGAGATTTGACGTTCAAGGTAAGTCTGTGCACAAGCCCTATAGCGCTCCTCTTCAGGAATCGCTAAATTTGAACCCAGTAACGTCGGGTCGAAGGACCCTGAATGGTGACCGGTATACCCATATCCTACAACCTCACCATCAATTTCCAGAAATTCACATTCGGCATTACATTTTTCAGGGATGAGATTGGCTCCATACTTCAGCATTTCAGGCGACCCCCAATCCTTGACATGGCTTTCAAGCGCGTTTTCCAGGCGGTACAGCATCTCAAATTCTTTATCAGAATTGCGAAAAGGTTTGATGATCAAATTCGGGCTCTTCATCGTCTTCAACTATTAACTTAGCAGTAAACAAAAGCCTATAGACTCTAAACACAAAATCCAGTCTTGAATCGGACCTCGTTAGATCAGCGATTTTCCTTCGACATGTTTTTGAGTTTTTTTTATTCAAGACAAACCTTACTATTGCAAGACCCAGGAGGAATAACCTAATGCACAAAGGTCGTCGAAAAACACTAAAAGCTCTGTCGGCAGCACTCGCACTACCTAATATCGCCTGGTCTAAGACAGGACTTGGAAGCCCACAACTCATCATCACCGGTGCTCAATTGCACAGCATGGATAGACATTATGATCGAGCGACCGCATTTGCAGTCAGAGGAGATCGAATCTTAGCAGTGGGATCTGACTCAGGAGTACTTAACCTAAAAGGGCCTCGTACAAAAATAATAGATGCTCGCGAAAAGACAATAACGCCGGGGTTCATCGATTCTCACAGCCACCCAACCATGGCCAACGAGGCTGTCAGCGCAAACGTGAACGTTCGTTCGATCAACAAAGTACAACAACTATTAGCACAACAAGCCGACAGAACGCCTCCCGGACACTGGGTCCTCGGTCACATGTACGACGACACAAAATTTGAAGAAGGACGAGCACTAAACCGCCAGGATATTGATGGTGTCGTTCGAAGTCATCCCGTGATGGTGCGCCATCGGGGTGGTCACACTGCGGTGGTTAATTCAAAGGCGTTCGAAGTGTTAGGTGTCGATAGTAATACGCCGGACCCAGAGGGCGGCCGTTTTTTCAGAGAGAAGGGCGAGCTAACGGGTAAAGTCGCTGAACATGCGATGGATCGGTTCAGGACAGTGGGCCAATGGCCCGTCATCGACAGGCAAACCATGCGAGACAACGTGAACCTGATTAGCACGCGTATGGCGGCCGCGGGACTAACCTCTACCACGGACGCTGCGGGGCAAACACAATCTTGGCTAGCCTATACGGACGCCCTGTCTGCCGGAACAATGAACTTCAGGCTCTCATTCATGCCTCGAGCCGGAAGCAGTATTTACCAAACGATGAAAGACGCCAACATCCGCTCAGGCTTCGGCAACAATATGCTCCGGGTCGGCGCAGTAAAATGCGTCGCAGATGGATCGGCATCAGAGCGGACTATGCGAATGAGTACGCCTTTTGAGGGAACCGACGACTACGGCATCGCAACCATGAGCCAAGAGGAAATTTATTCTGCAGTCGAAGATGCAGTTTCCAGCGGTTTCAGAATCGGGATTCACGCAAACGGAGATGTGACGATTGATAGAGTACTCAACGCCTATGAACGCGCTCTGAGAAACTGGCAAGGACCCAACCCTAGATTTCGCATCGAGCATTGCTCTCTTGTTAATGATGATTTAATACGACGAATCAAATCAACTGGGACCATCCCAACTCCCTTCTATACCTATGCTCACTACCATGGCAATAAATGGCTCGACTACGGCAAGAAACGCATGGAGTGGATGTTCGCGCATCGCTCATTCCTAGATGCCGGTATACCTGTGGCCCCGGCCTCAGACTATACACCAGGTCCCTACGAGCCACTGATGGCGATCCAATCGATGGTCACTCGAAAAGATTCAAAAGGCAGAGTCTGGGGTCCCTCACAGCGTATCACTGCTCAAGAAGCATTAAAGATTTGCACCGTCAATGGGGCCTATGCATCCTTTGAAGAACACGAAAAAGGGTCGCTGACGCCCGGGAAACTAGCCGACTTCGTTATGCTCGATGCGGACCCTCTAAAAGCAGATCCTGACAGCCTCAAAGACATCACGGTATTAGGAACCTGGCTCGGAGGAAAACAAACTTATGACGCATAGACCTTATTAATGCTTTGTAGTTTCTAGTTGCCGCGCTTCTTTTTTATAAATGCCAGGTAACAAATCTGCCAAATAGCGCATTTCCTCTTTGGCGTGTTTTTGGAGGTCTTTTGCGTTTTGTTCCCCCAATACGATCAGCCGGGTTAAGGCCATATTCCCGAAAAACCCGCTCAACGATTTAACAGTTTCATTACCTTGTCGTTCGAAGACGTGACCCAACCAAAATCTCGATCTCATCTCGGCTCCCCCCTCATAATTCTGAACAACATGGCACATTTTTGCGATATTCATTTCCTCTTCAAGAAGACCCACCCTCGCACAAATAGCAAAGGTGCTTTCATCGTTGGGATCATAGCCAAAAAAATCCGAGGGATTTACAAACTGTATTCTCAGCTTGGACAATTCTGACCCGATATATTCGTGGACCAGATGACTCGCTCCGACGATTTCCCCGGGAACTTTGTTTTCCCAACTCATCCAAACATGATCTTTGGGATGCCACCAACGATAGTGCTCAGTCGTTTGCAAAAAATCGGCGAACCACCAACGCACCATCTCAGCCTTCACCTTTACCATTGGCGTTCTCACGGCCACCAGAAACGACGCATCTGACAGCCTTTTGAACTCCGTCTTATAAATGCCTGGTTCTTCAATTATCGTTTTCTCTGGGTCCAGCGTAGCCTGTAAAGGTTTTGTTCCGAATAAAGAAATTGAGATCACAACAACCAGAAAGACCAAAATAGTGAAACCTTTAAGAGTCATCAGGTATCTTCAAACCCAGCTTAACCAAAAGCCTCTATTCACCAATTTGCACAACAAAATATTGCCCATCATCATGTGAGGTTGCTAAACACCTATAAGTGCGACGCCGTCAATTCAAGGTCCGCGTACTCCCATGCGCGTTCCCACTCGTCAAGCACCTGGGAGGCCTCTTGTTGCTTGCCTTGAACTGACAAGGCTTGGTGTAAACCAAACAGCGACCAGCCATTGTTTTGATTCCAACGTAAATCACGCCGATAGACTACCTCCGCTGCGGCAGGCTGGTTTGCTTCGAGTAAAGCATTCCCCAAATAATGCCGCATAGGCTGAGCCCAGTCGGGAGGTTCGGTATAATTGTTTTGATCTTCAATCTCTATGCCAGATTTGAATGCACTGATTGCCCCAGACAAGTCCCCCTTTGCCATCAAAAATTCCCCTTCGAGGCCGAAAGCCGCTAGTTTGAGTACCGCAGATGCAGGGGTAGCGCCGACCCTGTATTCGTCCGCATTTGGGGACTCTGCGCTATCCTTAAGTTTCACTAGTTCAAGACGACCGGCCTCGATGTCCCCATTTGCTAGGTGCGCACTGCCCAACGCATAAGACCAAATACCATCCAGATACGGGGTCCCTTGATGCGCTGGTGTTAAGTCAAGTAGCTCATCCCACTTGCCGAATATTTTCAAGACAAGCCACGGGGCTGCCACGCGTTTTTGTCCCCCACGAACTGCGACAGCATCTTCTTTTTGTATTCGATTAGCCATTTCCCACGCAGCATCTATCGCGGTCTTGTAATTACCCTGCACTGTCGCCGCGTAACGAACAAAGTCGAGCGCATGACCTGCGTGGATCCGGTGCGACAATGGGTAGGTGCCGATATTCGGCAAGGGATAGTCTCCCCAGATCTCAGCAAATTGTTTATCCACCTGCTGAGAGCGAACATTACTTTCGATAGCTTTTCTATACTGACCAACCCGCACGTATATGTGCGCCGGCATGTGTACCACATGTCCAGCGATAGGAACCGTCGCCTCGAGCGCATCTGCCGAAACCAGGGCACGTTCCGGCTCTAAAGAAGCTTCAATCAAATGAATGTGAAGGTGAAGCACTCCGGGATGGGTTAAATTCTGTCTGATGATTGCTTCGAGCGCTTTCGCGACGGGCAATGTTTCAGCTTTTGGATTACCCTCGCTATCCCAATAATCCCATCGCCCTATGGACATATAGCTCGCAGCATAGAGTGCTGCTATATCTGGATCGTTAGGATACTCCTTATTGAGTTCACGCATTGCCTGGAGGTAGGCCTGGTCCCGTCTCTCAGCGTCAGCAATCGCCTCCTTGTCGTACAAAACGTGCATAGCTCGAATTAATTTTGCTTCTAAAGACGTCGCTCGCTCGATTCGATCCAGAGCCATATTGATAGCCTTGAGGCCTTCACCCAACGGATCGTCTGGCATTCTTGCATATCGAGAATTGGGATTTGGTCCCATCGCGTGGGCCATCCCCCAATAGGGCATTGGATGGTCGGGATCTAGGCGAGCCGCTTCCTGATATGACGCGATGGATTCAGGAAAATAAAACCCCCAGGCCAGACGCAAGCCCTGGTCAAAAAAGGCCTGCACATTGGAGTCTTGTGTGGAAATCTCTCGGCTATACGTACCGCTTCCGGGAACAAGCACTGCGAGGGCTTGAGTTGACTCAACTTCAGGACCGCCGTTACCCGAACAACCAATCGAAACAAACGACAACAAGACAAGTACCCAGATTCGCTCTACCACAGCCATCTCCTCGTCAACAAAACTGAACAAGACTACCACAGGTATCTTGTCCTATTTCCATAAAAGGACTAGGCACTAGAAAGATCAAAGACACGGCAAATCTATTCTTCTGGTAACCCGAAATTCTCGTGTAAATAATCGATGTGATAAAGATGCAACCAAGCAACCAAGTCATTCACGAAGGTCAGCGCGGACCTTAATCCATATGGCACATCACCCTGCTTCAAACTCAGCCGAACCCGCCCACAGCCCAAGCGATTACTATAGGATAATATCGCCTTGTCGAAATCGATGCGTCTGTG